>JAQGHH010000146.1 GCA_028288945.1 Phycisphaerales bacterium | reverse complement strand
GGCTGTTGTGGCTGCGCGCCCAGTGGGCGTAGCGGCTCAGGTTTTGGTGCAGCCACCGGTCGCCGGCGGCGATGGTGCCGTCGTGCATGTCGTGCAGAAGGTCGGGGAGGACGAACGAAACGGTGGGTAATTGATTGAAATCTCGCGGGAAGGCGGAAAAAGGCAGATTGGTCGCGGGCGGGACATCCGCGAACTGCGCCCACGGCGCATGGCGGCGGACGTAGCTGCCGCTCTCGTCACCCTGATAGCCGGCGTAGGGCAGGCCCTGCGAATAAGAAGCGAACGTGCGGCCAGCGGCCAGAAGCTGGCCGGCCAGGCTTGGCGCGGTAATAAGATCCGTCGGGAGCACGTCGGACGTCACGCCCTGAGTCGAGCCTGAAAAAAGCGCGAGATAGTTGGGCTCACTGGGGTGCGTGATGCCGTGGCTGTTGGTGAAGCTCGCGCCCGCCGACGCCAGCCCACGAATGGTCGGGTCGCGCGACGTCGCCTTCTTTGAAGTCTTCCCGAGGATCTTGCTGTACGAGTGATTCTCTTCGACCACGATGACCACATGGTCGTATTGCGGCGGCGTGGCTGGCGGTTTCGAATGGGCAATCACGCCGGTGGTTGAGAGGAGTTGGCGACGTTCGAGCGACTCCACAAATTGTAATGGTGGATTGCCCGAAGCGCGAGAAACCTGCCGCGGAACCAGCCGCATCATAAGAGAAGCCGCGGATACTTTGACGGATGAATAGGCCGCGCGCGTTTCCGCAATTCGCATGGGCGACGACGATACCCGGTGTAGCGTACGCTTGAAAGAAGGAAAGCGTTGGGTTTCTCTCCGCCGCGATCAGGAGAGCCCCAGCAGCGCGCGATAGCGCGGCAGCACCCGCTCCCATGAGAAGCGCTCCCCGACTTCCCTCCGGGCGCGAGCGACCATCTCTTCGCGTCGAACCGGGTCATCGAGCAGTGCGCCGATCGCACTCGCAAGCTCTTTGGGCGACGCGACCGGGACAAGCAGGCCCGTCTCCCTGTTCCGCACCACGTCGCGGATGCCCGCCACATCTGTCGCGACCACCGGCACGCCCGCCGCCATCGCCTCGATCAGAACGAGGCCAAAGCCCTCGGCTTCCGACGGGAGCACGAGCAGATCGATGCGCCCGAGCACATCTTGCGGCCGGGCCACCGCGCCGTGCAGCGTGACCCGGCCGGCAATTCCCAGGCGCACGATCGTCCGCTCGACGTGCGGGCGCTCGGGGCCTTCGCCGAAGACGTGGAGGTGCACGCGCGGACCGAGTATCGCAGCCGCCTCGAGCAGGTCCGGCACGCGCTTGATCGGATCGAGCCGGCCGAGGAACCCGACCTGAAACGTGGGAGGTGAAACGCGATCGAGGCGAACGGCTGCATGTTCACGTTCCACGTTCCACGCCGCACGCCCGTCCTCATCGCGCAAGGATCGCTTGCCCTCGAACTCGCATAAGTCCACGGCGTTGGGGATTACGACGACCTTTTCCGCGGGCACACCCGCCCAATCCCGTGCGACTTGGGCGACGGATGCGGAGGGCACGACGACCCGCTCGGCGGCGTGCTGCACCAGGGCCTGCATCCGCCAATGCCAGCGCGGATTGGGCTGAGTCGTTTGAATGGATTGGAGCCAGCGGACGCCCCGGCAGAACCTTCCCGCCGCGGCGGCGACGGAGTTGGCGTGGAGCAGGAAGCTGAAGACCGTGTCGATGCGATGCGACCGGATGAGCTTCACGAGCCGGCGGACGACCGCGGAGAGATCGAACACGCCGCGGGCGTCGAGGGGCGTGACCGTGACGCCGGCTTCCTTCAGTTGGTCGGCGACCGGTCCCCACGGCGACAGGCATGCGACCTCGACATGCGCATCGGACGCGGCGCGCAGGCGGACGGCCAGCTCGCGCACGACGGTGGGCGTGCCGCCGATCTGCAGGTCAGTGATGAGCAGGAGAATGCGGCGCACTCTCCCGAGTGTAGACGAATTAATATGGGTTGAGAAAGCTGGCGCGGTATAAGACGGCTCATGACTTACTGGCGGTGCCGAATTCGGTCGAGCATCACGGCGCCGAGGATGACCAGGCCGAGCACGACCTTTTGCGTGTAGCTCTCGACGTTCGTGAGATTCATGCCGTTCTGGATCACCGCAATGGTAAAGGCGCCGGTGAGCGTGCCGAGCATTCTGCCTTCGCCGCCGCTCAGGCTCGCGCCTCCGACGACGACGGCCGCGATGACGTAGAGCTCGTACATGTTGCCGTATGTGGCGGAGCCGCTCTTGAGTTGGGAGGCCATGATCACGCCGCCCAGCCCGGCCAGCACGGCGCTGGCGACGTAGGCGAAGAGCAGCACGCGGCGGACGGGCACGCCCGAGAGCCGGGCGGCCTCGCGGTTGCCTCCGACGGCGTAGAGGTAGCGCCCCAGCCACGTGCGCGACATCACCCCGTGGGCCAGCACGTACAGCACGAGCATCAAGAGCACGGCGTTGGGAATGTTGAAGAAACTGGCCCGGCGGCCGAGCCAGACGAAGGAGTCGGGGACCTGATAGACGGACTGCCCGCTGGCGAGGATGTAAGCGAGCCCGCTGCCGACGAGCATCATGGCAAGCGTCACGATGAACGGCGGGATGTCGAACCGCGTAATCACTCCGCCCGAGAAAGCGCCGACGGCCCCGCAAGCGATCACCGCCCCGAGGCAGGCCAGCGTCATCCCGGCCACCGACGCGCCCACTCCCCCCGAATAGTCGCGAATGAACCTCGCGGCCAGCACCGCCGAGAGGGCGAGCAGGCTGCCGACCGACAGATCGATGCCGCCGGTGATGATGACCATGGTCATGCCGATGGCGACGATGGCGATGACCGCGATCTGGTTGGCGATGTTCAGCAGGTTTTCGGACTTCAGGAAATTAGGCCACCGGTAGCTTTGCGGCTTGAGGAGCCGGGGCGCGCCCAGTAGCGGGAAATCGGCCTTGAGATCGGAGAAGACGAGCCACGCGGCGGTGGACTCCGTGCAGGCGATGACGTCCAGCCTGCCGCCCGACGCGGCGATCTTCTGGAGGGCATCGCGTGCGTCCTTGGGCTCACCCTTGACGACGGCGAGGACCTCCGCCCCGGCCGCGGCAAGGGTGGCGTCCAGCTTTTTGGCAAAAGCCGCGTCGTCCGACTGGTCCCGCGCGACGATGAGCACGCGGGGGGCTTTGCCGAATTGGCTCTTGATCGCGCCGGCAATCTGGCCGGCGGCCGCCTCCCCGATGGGGGACTGCTCGCTGTAAGTGACCGCGCTGAAGAAGGCGCATAGCAGCAAGAGCACGAGGATCATGCCGTGGTCGGAGAGGATGCGCCTGAGCGTTTGTTTCATCATGGTGGGCGGTCTATGCGATGGCGAGCTTCATAATCTCCGCCTGGGTGGCGGTGCGGGCGTCGGCAATTTCGCCGGTCACACGCCCTTCGTGCATGACGAGAATCCGGTCGGCCATTCCGAGCACCTCGGGCAACTCCGAGCTGATCATGATGATCCCCTTGCCCCGTGCGGCCAGGTCGTTCATCAACAGGTAAATTTCGTACTTCGCGCCGACGTCGATCCCGCGCGTCGGTTCGTCGAAAATCAGAATTTCGCAGTTACGCGCCAGCCACTTGGCAAGGACGACCTTCTGCTGATTGCCGCCCGAGAGGTTGCGGGCGCGTTGCTCCTGGTTCGGCACTTTGATCCTGAGCGTGTTGACGTACCCGCCGAACTCCTCACGCTCCCGGCGGAGCTGGACGAACCCGCCGCGAGAGAGGCGGGCGAGGTTGGGCAGGCCGAAGTTCTCCCGCACGGAGTGGCCGAGCACAAGGCCCTGGAGTTTGCGGTCTTCGGTAAGGAGGCCGATGCCCGCGGCGATGGCGTCGCGCGGCGAGCGGATGGAGAGCACCCGGCCGTCGAGCCGGATTTCACCCGCCTCGCGCCGGTCGGCCCCGAAGATTAGCCGGGCCGTCTCGGTGCGCCCCGCGCCCACCAGGCCCGTGAGCGCAAGGATCTCGCCCCGGCGGACGGTGAGCGAGACATCGCGCACCGCGCGGCCGCGGCGCAGGCCGGTCACCTCTAGGCGCGGTTCGCCGACGGAGGCGGCGCGCGGGGGGAACTCATTTTTCAGTTCTCTACCGACCATCAGCTCGATCATCTCCTTGCGCGAGATCTCGCCGATCGGGCGCTGGCCGACGCTGACGCCGTCGCGCAGGACCGCGACGCGGTCGGCGATGGCGGAAATTTCGTCGAGCCGGTGGCTGATGTAGATGACGCCGATGCCGCGATTGCGGAGGTCGCGGATGACGCCGAAGAGGTGGGACACTTCGTGGGACGTGAGCGCGGCGCTGGGCTCGTCCATGACAATGATGCGGGCGTCGAACGCGAGGGCCTTGGCGATTTCGACGAGTTGCTGCTGTGCGGTGGTGAGTCGCCGACAGGGGACGTCCAAGTCAATCGTGACGCCCAGGCACCCGAACAACTCTGCGGCGCGACCGCGTTCCTGCTCGCGCGAAACGAAGCCCATGCGCGTCATTTCCCGGCCGAGGAAAATGTTCTCCGGGGCGGTGAGGCCAGGGACGAGATTAAATTCCTGGTAAATGACCGCGACGCCGGCATCACGCGAATCCTGCGGCGACTGAAAGTCCGCCACTTTGCCGTCGATTTCAATGACCCCCGAGTCGGCGCGGTGCGCCCCGCCCAGTACCTTAATAAGAGTGCTCTTGCCCGCGCCGTTTTCCCCCAGCAAGGCCAGCACTTCGCCAGACCGCAGGGTAAGGTCCACGCCACGCAGGGCTTTTACGCCGGGAAATGACTTGACGATGCCGCGCATTTCGATGAGCGGCAGGGCGGATACGACTGGCATCCCCACGGTCTGCGTCATGTTCCAGGTCCCTCTCCGCAGCCTTTACTTCAGGGAGGGATCCTTCTCCCCGTCGGCTTTCCGATAGAGGCTCGTCGGGATGAGGATCTGCGGCGGCAGCGTCTCCCCTTTGGAATGCCGGACGATCGCGTCGACCATCTGTACGCCCATTTTGTCGGGGAATTGAATCGGGTCGGCGTAGATCTTCCCGTCCTTGATCGCCTGCTTGCCTTCGGGCTGGCCGTCGAAGCCGACGAGAATGACCTGCTGGGTTTTGCCCGCTTTTTCGAGCGCGGCGCGGGCGCCCAGCGCCGCCGGGTCGTTGATGGCGAAGATGCCGCGCAGGTCGGCGTGCGATTGCAGGGCATCCTCGGCGGCCTTGTAGCCGATGTCCTTGGCCCCGCCGCACTCGAGCTCCGTGACGATCTGGATCGCACCCGGGTGGGCGGCGTTGTGGGCGTCGATGACTTCCCGGAACCCCTTAACGCGCAGCAGGCACGACTCGGCCTGCTTGAAATGCAGGATGGCAACCTTTCCGCCCGCCTCGCCCAACCCTTCGATCATCGCCCGGCCCGCCTCCTTGCCGCCGCCATAATTGTCGGTGGCGATCTG
>JAQGHH010000136.1 GCA_028288945.1 Phycisphaerales bacterium | reverse complement strand
ACGTAGGTCTGGGCGAGCTGCCGGCGTTCTTCCGTCCACGTTTCGCCGACGGGCAGGAGCATGTGGACGAGGATCTGCATCTTGCGGCCGACGGTGAACGGGACGCAGTACGCCGGGTGCGATTCGGGCTGCTTGAGGTATTGATCCACCGCACACCGGACGGGCGACCCGTCGCAGCGAAAAAGTCGCGGCTGGCTTTGCCGCAGGCAGGGGCAGAGGTGTGTGTCCATTTCGCCGACCGGGCCGGTGGCGCTAAGGAATTCAGTCGGGAACGCCACTTTGAGTTGAGTGGCCGGCACGGAGTCCGGGTCGTGGCTGAGGATTGCCACGCCCGTGAGCGATAGTTCGGATTGGAGGAAGTGGCCGAGGGTCGAGTAGACCTGCTCGGGCTTGCCCGCGCCCTGGATCGTCTGGGAGAAGTCGAGGAGGCGGTCCACCGTGCGCTTGCGGACGCGCAGGGCTTCGTGCACCTGCTGGTTCTCCTCCCGCGCATCGCGCAGGCGGCCGACCATCTCGTTGAAGGTCTGTTGGAGTCGGCCGATGTCGGTGGTGACGGGGGAGGGGATGGGCCGGGTTTCGAGCTCTCCGCCGATGACGCGGGTCATGCCGTCGCGGAGGGATTGGAGTGCGCGGGTGACCCGGTTCACAGTCAGCGCGATGAGTACGAGCCCGAGCAACGACGCGACCACGACGGCCATCGTGAGCCGCCAGTGGAAGAACGTCCACGGCCCGATGTTGGCGGCGGACTGCGGCCCGGTCCACGTCATTGAAATAACAGCACCGGCGGCGGTGACAACCGCCGACGACGCGCCCAACGCCAGGACCTGCGTCCGAAGCGAAGTATTGGAAAAAAATTGTCGCACGCCCATACCTCACCCGCGGTGAGACGCACAGCGCAACCACGCCCAGACGATATATCGGCGATAAACGGTGCAGACTGGATAGTTGTCAGTGGTGCGTCGTTAGCGGCCCATGCAAGTAACTCCCTTCTCCAACGACTGACAACTGACAACGGACCACTGACAATTTTTGCGTTTGTCATTCCCCCGCTTGCTGCATAGATTGTAGACATGGATTCTCAGACATCGCTTAATCTTCCGGCGGTTACCCGCAGTACTGACCAGGAATTGTCCATTCTGACGGAGATCGGCCAGCTTCTCTCCTCGACTCTCGAGCTGCGGGCGGCGTTCGGCCAAGTGATGCAAATCATTTCAGACAAGCTATCTATGCGCCGCGGCACGCTCATCCTCCTGGACGAATCCAGCGGCCGGCTGCGCACGGAAGCGGCAATTGGACTGACTTTTGAAGAAATGGAACGCGGCAAGTATGCCATTGGGGAGGGGATCACCGGAAACGTCGTGGCTAACGGGCGGGCGCGGATTATTCCGGACGTGCGCAGTGAGCCGGATTTTTTGAACCGCACCGGCCGGGTCGCGCCGCACAATACCGAGGCAATCAGCTTTATTTGCGTCCCCATCAAGATCGAAGGCCGCACCGCAGGCGCGCTTTCGGTGGATAAATCCTTCACCGGCGACGAGCAGCTCCGCAACGACGCCAAGTTCCTCGACATCATCGCCGCGTTTGTCGGCCAGGCGATCCAGATCAATCGGATGGTCATGCGCCAGAAGGAAGAGCTGCTGGAGGAGAACGCCCAGCTCCGCGCCCAGGTGCGCGACCGCTACAAGTTCGAGAACATCATCGGCGACTCCCCCGCGATGCACGACGTGTTTGCGGTCGTCGGGCAGGTGGCCAATTCACGGGCGACGGTGCTGATCCTTGGCGAGAACGGCACCGGCAAGGAGATGATCGCCAAGGCGATCCACTACAACTCGCCGCGGAAAGAGAAAGCGTTCATCCGTGTCAACTGCGGGGCGTTGGCGGGGACGCTGTTTGAGTCGGAATTGTTCGGCCACGTGAAGGGCTCGTTCACCGGCGCGATCCGCGACAAGATCGGCCGCTTTGAAGCTGCGGACGGCGGCACCATTTTCCTCGACGAGATCGGCACTCTCGAGCCGACGCTCCAGGTGAAGCTGCTGCGGGTCTTGCAGGAGCGCGAATTCGAACGCGTCGGCGACACGCAGACCGTGAAGGTGGACGTGCGGGTCATCGCGGCCACCAACATCGACCTCCAGGAAGAAGTCGCCCGCGGCACCTTCCGCGAAGACCTCTTCTACCGCCTGAACGTCGTGAGCATCTACCTGCCGCCGTTGCGCAACCGGCGCGAGGACGTCCCCCGGCTGATCGACTTCTTCCTCGACAAGTACAACGCGATGAACAGCCGCAGCCTGCGGCGGATCAACCGCGACATGCTCAACGTCCTTCTCCGCTACCCCTGGCCCGGCAACGTGCGCGAACTGGAAAACGCGATCGAGCGCGCAGTGGTGCTGAGCCGGGATGACGATTTCACGGAAGACTTATTGCCCCTGAGCGTGCGGATGTTCGCCGCCCAAAGGCGGTCGAACCAATCGTCGGAATCGATCGAGCAACTCACCAAGCGCCTGGCCGACCAGGCGGTGACCGACTACGAAATGCGCGAGGGCGAAATCTACCAGCTCGTCATCGACCAGATCGAACACGCCCTGATCGACAAAGCCCTTAGCAAGTGCGGCGGAGTCAAAACCAAGGCCGCCGACTTCCTGGGCATCAACCGGAACACGCTCAATAAGAAGGTGAAGGAGCTGGGCATTGAGGCGGCGGACGCGTGACGTCCCCTCTCCCTCCCAGGCATTGACGTGTGGCGCCTCACCCTCACCCCAACCCTCTCCCTGGGAGGGAGAGGGAGCAGGACCTACACATCGCAAAGACTCACCGCCTCGCGCAGCCCGGTCAGTGGGTCGCGCGTCGGAATGAACTCCTGTCCCACGTATCCCTTGTACCCCACGTCCAGCAGCGCCCGCATGATCGGCGGATAGTTGATCTCCTGCTTGTCGTCCAATTCCCCCCGCCCGGGGTTCCCGGCGGTGTGGACGTGGCCGATGTAATCCTTGCGCTGCTTGATCCGGTTGATCACATCGCCGTCCATGATCTGTACGTGGTAGATGTCGAACAGCAGTTTCAGCCGTTCGCTGCCGACGCGCTTGATCAACTCGATGCAGTAATCAGTATGGTCGCCCTGGTAGCCGGGGTGCCCCTTCATCGTCGCATTCACGCGGCTGTTGAGCATCTCCAGGCAAATCGTCACGCGCTTCGCCTCCGCCCATCCGACAATCCGCTTGTACGCCTTCACGC
>JAQGHH010000121.1 GCA_028288945.1 Phycisphaerales bacterium | reverse complement strand
CGATGGTCTTCGCCCCGCAGGAAAAATGGCCCAAGCTCCACGTCGTTCATTGCGGGGTAGACCCAAGACAATTCACCCCCACCCGCCACGAGGGCAAAGGCCGCCGCCTCCTGTTCGTGGGCCGCCTGGCCGCAGTCAAAGGCCTCCCGATCCTCCTCGACGCGCTGGCCCTTCTGAAACAAATGCAAAACCGGGACAGTCCCGGTTTATTTGGGGCCAGTTCAGTAGTCACGCCTGAAAACCGGGACAGTCCCGGTTTTGGGGCCGATGTGGTGTTGACGGTTGCGGGGGACGGGCCTGATCGCGCGAAGCTTGAAGGGCAGGCCAGGGAACTGGGACTGGGTGCCAACGTGCGTTTCGTGGGATATCAGTCGCAGGCGCAGGTGCGGCAATTGCTGGGCGAGACGGATATTTTTGTGATGTCGAGCTTTGCCGAGGGTGTGCCGGTGGTGTTGATGGAGGCGATGGCCGCGGGCGTGCCCGTGGTGGCCACGCGGATCGCCGGCGTGCCGGAACTGGTCGAGGACGGGATCAGTGGATACTTGGTTCCGCCGGGGGATGCACAGACTTTGGTCCAGCGAGTTAGCGCGCTACTTGATGATGCCGCTCTGCGACAGCGATTTGGCGCAGCCGGACGCGCGCAAGTGGAAGCGGAATTTAATCTGGCAAACGAATCGCGACGGCTGGTGCAAATCCTCACCGGCGCGCTCGAAGGCCGGACGGCGCCGGTGCGACCGGACGTAGAAGCGCGCACGGTGGAAAATCCATCCCAACAGCTCGCGCCGGCGTTGCCCTAAAATCACATAACCGCGGCTGCGGAAGCCGCCATTCCAGCGAACTTAAATATCAAACAGTTCGCCCACACAAACCGAGAATCCCGGCAGCAGGCCGGGGCAGTCGAGCGTGTCCTCCCGGGTAAGCTGCCGGAAACGGGCGGGGGCGTCATAGACACGAACGGTTTGGGAACTGGGATCGAGAATCCAGACGAGGCGGACCTTGTTTTGGAAATACTCGCGGACCTTGATCCGCATTTCATCTTCAGTATTGCTCTCGCTGAGAACCTCCACGGCCAAGGCCGGCGTGAGTTGTGGAGCGGGCTCCTTGGGAAGCTCGCCGCCCTGTAAATCCTCGCGACGGAAAAATGCGATGTCGGGCATTCTCACGTTGCCCATGAGCATGCGGATCATGCCCGCTTCCCCCGAGACCACGCCCAAGCGCCGGGGGCCTTACGACATTGTTGAGCACCGTAATCAGAATCCCGGCGATAATGCTCTCGCGCAGTCCCGTGGGCTTCTCCACGAGCGTCCCGTTGATCAGCTCGACCGCGTGTTTGTTGTCGCCATCCACCATGCGGAGCAGGTCGTCGACAGTCGCAGTGCCCGGCGGCGGATCGACGACGATCCTGCGCAAAGGAATGTTCCCGAGCGCGCGCAGCCAATCCTCGGCATTTCGGAAATGATGTGCGAACGGTGTGGGCTCTGTGGGGCTGGCTGCGGTCGCCATGCCTTGATTCTACCTTTTTGGGGAGTGGCGGGTCTATGACATCGGGAACAGGCGGCGCAAGGTGAATAGGATTCACGCTTGCGTTTGAACCGCCGATAATGATAGGAGCAACCGCCCGGACATACCCCGGCGGATGGAATGGAGTCATGATCGCTGTTAATTCTGATAATCCCTCCCCGCCTTCGCGCCGGTATTTGCTCGTGACGCCCTGCCGGGATGAAGCGAAGTTTGCCCGGCGAACTTTGGAGAGCGTGGCCAGGCAAACCATTCCACCGGCGCTGTGGATCGTCGTGGACGATGGCTCCACGGATGAAACGCCGGGGATCCTCGCGGAGTATGCCGCCAGATTGCCGTATCTCAAGGTCATTCGCCGGGAGAACCGCGGGTTTCGCAAGCTGGGGGGCGGCGTCATTGACGCGTTCTACAGCGGGTACGATACGATCAACCCTCAAGACTTCGATTATGTGTGTAAGTTCGATCTCGATCTCGATCTGCCAGCCGGGTATTTCCAGGCTCTGATGGAGCGGATGGAAGCCGACCCCCGCATCGGCACGTGCAGCGGCAAGCCATATTTCAAAGATTCGGGCGGTAAACAGATCAGCGAAATGTGCGGCGACGAGAATTCCGTCGGGATGGTCAAGTTCTATCGTACCGCATGTTTCACGCAGATCGGCGGTTTTGTGCGCGAGCTGATGTGGGACGGCATCGACTGCCATCGCTGCCGGATGTTGGGGTGGATCGCGGTAAGCTGGGATGACCCGCAGATTAACTTTGAGCACCTCCGCCCCATGGGCACGAGCCACAAGAATTGGTGGACGGGCCGGGTGCGGCACGGGGTCGGCCAGTATTTCATGGGGACAGGCCCTGCCTATATGTTAGCCAGTGCCCTCTTTCGGATGAGTCGGCCGCCTATTGTGATCGGGGGGGTCGCCATGCTCTGGGGATATTTACGAAGCATGTTGCAGCGCAAGGAACGTTACGGCGATGCCGCCTTTCGGCGATTCCTGCGCGCCTATCAATGGCGCTGCCTTTTCTTCGGAAAGGCCCGAGCCACCCGCGAGTGCAATGCTCGCCAAGCCGTTGCGTGGGAGGAGTTACAGCCAACTCTCACCGGACACAACCGGTCGTCCGCGACAGTTTGACGTGGGTGAATCTGCCCGCCTCGTTGAGGATCTGTTAAGAAAATTCGGCGGCAAGCACTTATACCTACGTATTTTGCCTTGTTTGCCTATCTATTGCAGACCGATAAGTGTCACAGTTGTCGTGCCCGGTGTGGCGCGAATATTGCAGTTGCTTTATTGAGGAAAGGGAGCGATAGTTTCTCGAATCATCCAGTGGGTTTTGCAGCACGCCGATGCATCCAAAGGGTTCGGCACCCCGCATCGGCACTGAGTCAGTCTATGATCTGAGCCCGACAAATTTGAAGGTCTGTCATCGTCCATCGAATGACGATAGAGGATCTGTCGATGCTGCGCCACGTGCTGTCGGCGCGTGGTCACGTTTGGACAGGGAAGGGTTAGGTATTTGCGGTATCGTGAGCCGTCGTGGGAAACCGCTGAGGTCGCTAGGCCCAAGCCGGCGCGCCGTCGAGGCATCGAAGGGGCGGGACAAACTTCCGCACAGGGGACGTACGGCACATCCGGATCGCAAGTTCAGAAAAACCTGCCCGTTATCGATCTTCTAGGCGTGAAAGTTCACGCCATTACGGAAATCGCCTGTGTCGAACACGTATTGGATGCGGTGGATAGCTCCCGCGGCGGGGTTGTCATCACCCCAAATCTCGACCATCTCCGCCGATACCTTAGCGACGTCAATTTCGGGGCATTGGTCGCCGAGGCGGATCTTGTCGTCGCCGACGGCATGCCCCTGGTCTGGGCGAGCCGGCTCCAGGGGACGCCTTTGCCCGAGCGCGTCGCCGGGTCAAACCTGATCTCCAGCCTTTCGGCGGGTGCCGCGGGGCGGGGACGCTCGATTTTCCTTCTTGGCGGCGCACCCGGCACGGCCGAGGGTGCGTCCAAAGTCCTTACGACGCGTCATCCCAACCTGAAAGTGGCAGGCTGGCACTTCCCGCCCGTCGGATTTGAACAAGATCCCGCCGAAATGGCGCGGGTGATGGAAGTGCTTTCCACTGCCAAACCGGACATCGTCTACGTCGCGCTCGGCTCGCCCAAGCAGGAGCGTTTGATCGCCCGCCTGCGGCCGATCCTTCCTAATTCCTGGTGGCTGGGCGTCGGCAACAGCTTCAGCTTCCTCTGCGGCGACGTGCGGCGCGCCCCGCTGTGGATGCAGAAGACCGGGCTCGAATGGAGCCACCGTCTGTTCCAGGAACCCAAGCGGCTGTTCAAGCGGTACGTCGTAGTGGGCGTTCCCTTTGCCGCCTCCCTGCTGGGCCGTAGTTTCGTGCGCGGAATTCCTTACCGCTTGGGAAGGCCCCGTCCAGGCAGCATTTCCGCCCCGGCTATTGCACCGCAAACTCTCGTCAGCTCGCCGGTCACCTTCGCCCGCATTGATGGACCCTTAGTTGATGGACCTTTAATGGACGGGACGCACGCCCCGACACAAAGTCTTTCCGCCGACCCGTCTCGCGCAGTTACGTCCTCGATCGAGGCGCAGCTCGTCCGATCGGTTTGGCCGTCGGCATCGTCTCAGCCCGAAAAATCGGCAGACGAAACGCTCCCGCTGTCCCGCCTGCGCGCTTTGGTGCTGCTCGGCGGATCGGTTCGGGCCAACACGCTTTGCTCGGGAACGGGCCGGGCCGTGCTCGACCTTCCGCTGGACGAAAGCGGGTCACTGCTGAACTTCTGGCTCGCCCAGGCCGCTGAAGTGGCGCGGTCCGCCGGGCTGGAAAAGCTGCCTGTTCGCGTGATGGTCAACCAGAACTCGCCGGAGCCCCGCTCCGCGGACGCCCGCTACATCGGCGCGTACCGCGTCGAGCGCGATCTATCCGAATACCGCGGTACGGGTGGCGTGCTCCACGATCTTGCCAACGACTACGATGACGACGATTTGATCCTAGTGGCCAACGCGGCCCAGGTGCTGCTCGACCCACTGACGTTGGTCGCCACGGCTCTTCAACGCAAGCGAGGGGACGTGGGGGTCATCAGCCACGAAGACGGCACCCCCAGTGGAATCATGCTCGTTACACGGAAGACCCTGCGGCTGCTCCCATCTACGGGATTCGTGGATATGAAGGAGCAGGGATTGCCGCTCATCGCAAGCAAATATGACGTGCGGGTGGTGAAACGTCGGCGGCCAACGGGCCTGCCGGTGCGCTCGCTCGAAGGGTACATCCAGGCGCTGCATTATTATCACCGCCGACGCAGCGGCACGCCTGCCGCGGCCGACCCGCTGGCCGAAGACTGGAGCCCGTCGTTTTCGCTGATCGAGCCCGGGGCGACGGTCGACCCGACCGCGCGCATCCACGACTCGGTGGTGCTCGCCGGCGCGACGGTCGAGCCGGGCGCGGTGCTGGTGCGGTCGGTCGCTTGCCCGGGAACGGTCATCCGCCGCGACCGCACGGCGGTTGATCGACTGGTGACCTTGGAACGGGAATCAAAACGCGCGTTCCGCGACGGCCGCAACGCGGCAGCGGCGGCCAAGAGTTGAAAACACGTTAATTATGGCTGGCAACGAGCTGACAGTCCCCCTCCTCGACTACCCCGCCGCCGCCCGCCGCAAGGCCGGCCGCGGCGTGGCGCTTTGGCCCTTGCGCACGGACCGCTGGACCCTCTGGCACGCCGGCGCCGCCACCCTCATGGCCGCCTTGGGCGTGCTCGCCACGTGGGACGCATGGCGCGACATCTACGACTGGGCCCGGGCGGACGAGGAATACAGCCACATCTTCCTCGTCCCGATCGTCGCGGCGTGCATGGTGTTCGTCCGCCGACACCGCTTCCGCCATTGCAAGCCCAGCGGCACCGCCCTCGGGCTCATTATCGCCGTCGTCGGGTGGGTCATCACCACCTTCGGCTTCTATCACAACTACCAATCCCTCTGGCACGGCGGCGCCGTGATGGTCGTCGTCGGGTGCGTGACTTCCGTACTCGGCAAACACATGCTCTTCCGGTTTTTCCCGGCGGTTGCGGTGCTGGTCTTCCTCATCCCCGTTCCGGGCATGCTCCGCCAAAAAATAGCCATGCCGCTTGAAACTTGGACGGCGCAAATCTCCCAGGGCGCGTTCGAAATGGTGCGTGTGAATGTCGAGCGGTCCGGTAACCTGCTGAGCATCAATAACAGGACCGTGAACATCATCGAAGCCTGCAACGGCCTTCGCATGGTGTTCGCGCTGATCCTTATCGGCTACGCGTTCTGCTTCGGACTGCCCCTGCGCAACAGCGTGCGGTTTCTCATTCTGGCCGCCAGCCCCATTGCGATTATCTTCTGCAACGTGCTGCGAATCCTCCCCAACATCTGGATCTGCGGGTATTACTCGAAGCACGTGGGCGAGGTGTTCCACAGTTACAGCGGCTGGCTGATGCTGCCGATTTCATTCTTAATGCTTCTCGGGATTATCAGGGTTCTCCGGTGGGCCGTGATCCCCGTAATGCGGTATACGCTGGCGTCGTAGGGAAGGCATGATGAGTGAAACGTGACGGGACCTTGAATCGTCACGTTTCACTCATCACTTCCCCGAAGGACGAATGGACCGAATAGAGCAATGACGTCCAAAGGTGCCATCCTCGCTTCCCCGCTGCTTTGCCTAGGGGTCCTTGCCGCGATTGCCGCGGACAATGCCCGGCATGTCAAGGCCCAGGATGCCGCCCCATTTCACGCCCGCGCGCGGACGGCAGTCGAGGCGTTCCCGTACGTCATCGGAGGCGGGAACTGGACGGGGAAGGATGAGGAAGTGCCCAAGGCGGCGGTGCAGCTCCTGCGGCCTAATGCGCTGGTCAGCCGCAGTTACATCAACCAGTCCCCCAACTGGTACACCGGTCTCCGCGCCGACTTGCTGATCTCGCAGTGCAAGGACTCGCGCGACATGACCGGCCACTATCCGCCGATCTGCTACCCGTCCAACGGCGAGCCGCAGATCAACTCGCGGCCGTTCAGATTGTTCGTGAACGGCATGTGGATCAACGGCGTCGAATACCACTTCACCGCCCGGCCCGATGCGGAAGCGGGAATGGTACGCAAAAGCGTCTACAACTTTTTCGTCGTACCCGGCAAGGGCGTTGTGCCCGATATTACTGACGTGCGGTCGGCGGCGGCGAACTACCAGCGGCGGGTCTTCGGTGCCGCCCAATTTCAGGTCGTCATGAATGCGGACCTTCCCCAGGAAGACCGCGATAAAGTCTTCGTTACGCTGATTGGCGCCGACCCGGACCTCATCGGGGTCCTAGATGCCGCACAATAGACGGGAATGCAAACCGGGAAAGTCGCAGGAAACATGAGCCAGGAAATCCAGTTATCGTCGAGCGGCCAAGGTCTCCCCATGCCGGCAACCCCTTGGGGTTCGCCGGGGACGTCGCTCGGGAGCGTCCAATCACCCCAGCAGACCCCGGTGGCAAAGATTCACGGTCTGCTGCGCGGCCGCTACGTCGTGGCGTTCGTGCTGGCCGCGGTCTTCGCGGGAGTCGGCGCGCTGGCGGGGTTCTTCCTGCCGCGGCCGGCGATGGAGAGCATCGGCCTAATCGAAATTAAACCTTACTCGCCGACTCCGGAAGTGGCGGACAAGTACATCCCGGTTTACCAGCAGTACGTCGGCAGCGTCGTAGCCAAGATTCACAGTGAGCGGGTGATCAAGGAGGCGATGCGCAGCCCCGAGTGGCTTGCCCATCGCCCCACCATGGCTTCCGAGTCGGTCACCGAGTTCTCCAGGAACCTGGCCGTCAAGCCAATGCCCGGCACTGACATGATCCAGGTGACCTTCACCGACGACCACAAGGACGCGAAGGAAGTCGCCCCCATCGCCGTGGCTTCGGTGATCAAGACCTACCAGGACCTCTACGGCAACGAAGACTCGCGCGACTTGGACGTCCGCATCGATTACTGGAAAGCCCAATCGACGAAGCTCGCCCAGCAGATTCACAGCAAACGTGGCTTGATCGATCAATATCTCGAAGGACTCGGACAAAACCCGCAGTTCGTGCTTGAAGGTCAGCTTCAGAACTACATGGCCTATGAAAAGGAAATCCGAACGCGCCAGCAGATGATCGATGAGTGGGATTTGGAGCTCAAACGCGCGCAAGCCATGGCGACCAAGACGCCGTACACCATCGAAGATTTCGCCCGGGTTGATATGGCGATGCAGGGAATGCAGCAGCTCCTCTTTCAAGAACAGATGGCGGCCAGCCAAATGGCCCAGACCCAGGGCTCCGCCCATCCAGGGATGCAGGCCATTAACAACAGGGTGGAGCTTCGCAAGGCGAGTATTGAAAAATACGTCAACCTTTACCGAGAACAATACTTTATCAAGCAGAAGCCCGACGGAACGGGCGGCGTGCTGATCCCCAAGGACCTCACTCCCCAGCGCATGGAACTTGCCCAGATGCAGGAAGCTCATGCGAAGCAGAAGCAGGCGATTGACGAATTGAGTCGGCGGACCGCCGAGGTAACGGCCCTCCGAGCCGAAACGACCAAGCTCGAAGACGCGCTGGCACTCGCCAACAAGAAGCTTGACGACTTCGAAACACAGAAGCATTTCGCCGCGACCTTCTCCGTAGTTGATCCCGCCGGCACGGCGCAGATTGCCCAGGACCGGCGGATCGCGTTTACGGCCCTCGGCTTTCTGGCGGGCGGCGGGTTGCCGGTGTGCCTCATGCTTATCGCCGGGCTCCTCAATCCGCGCTACCGCTACTCGGATGAGACGACCAGCGCCCAAACGATGGGCCTTACATTGCTGGGCATTCTTCCCGACCTGCCCGACCGCCTGAGCGACCCGGAGCAGGCTTCGATCGCCGCCCATTGCGTGCATCAGATCCGCACGATGCTCCAGATCAACAACGGCCCCGACGACCGCCGGGTCGTCGCCGTCACCAGCGCCGCGCCGGGCGACGGGAAGACCAGCCTCACGCTCGCGCTGGGCCTGAGCTACGCCGCGTGCGGCACCCGCACGCTGTTGATCGACTGCGATCTGGTCGGCATGGGCCTCACCAGCCGCATGAACGTCTCCTCGCCCGAGGGCGTGCTCGAAGCGATCGCCCACCGCTCGCTGCTGGAGTACATCTGCACGACCGACATCGCGGACGTGTCGATCCTGCCGGTGGGCACGGGCCAGACGCTGCACGCCAGCACGCTCTCCCCTGCGGCGCTCCGCCGGCTGATCGAGGAAGCCAAGAAGCACTTCGATACGATCCTCGTCGACACCGGCCCGGTGCTTGGGAGCATCGAGGCGTCGCTCGTCGCCGCCGCCGCGGACGCGGTCGTCCTGACCGTCTCGCGCGGTCAGCAGCGGCCGCTGGTCGAGAAGGCCGTGCAACACCTGCACGCCATCGGCGCGAAGCTGGCGGGTGTGGTGTTCAACCGTGCCCAGGCCAACGACTTCGACCGCTCGATCAGCGGGCTGTCATTGCGTTCGGTCGCGGCGGGCAGTGGGCATCAGGCAAGCACCCGCATCGGCCCCGTCGCCCGGGCGGTGCAGAACGCCTTTAACCCGAAGAGCGGCGACGGCGAGTAGGCCGCACCGGGGGGAACGCCGATTGCTCAAAAGCGAAAATTGGTGCAAATTGATGCATTATGGTGCATCGGACGCGACCGGCGAGTGACGCATGACCAGCACTGAGGCAGTCGTATCGCCCGAAACCTCCGCCGTCGCGGTGCCAGACCCTGCACCCTCCCCCGCCGCGCAGACCGGCCCCCTCCGCACCGTGTGGGGGCTGGACCCGCTTCAGCTCCATAACCGCTATTGGGCGGCGCATGGAGTTCAGGTCGTCGCGCAGGGCGAACCCTCGGAAATCGTCAAGCACGCCGAGCTTTACCTCCTGGTCGGCCCCGGTAGTCTGGCGCTCTTCC
>JAQGHH010000107.1 GCA_028288945.1 Phycisphaerales bacterium | reverse complement strand
ATTTTCCAGTCTCTGGCCCGCAGGCGCTGGCAGAGTTCGGGCTCTTCACCGGCGACGATGGACGGGTCATACCCGCCGGCTTGAGTGAAGGCGGCGACGCGCATCATGGCGTCTCCGCCGCAGCTCTTGGCCTCGCCCACGGGCGTGTTCCACTCGATGTCGGCGACGCGGTTATAGAGGGACTGCTCGGGGAACCGCTCGCGCCGCCTGCCGCACACAACGGCAGCGTCGCCATGGGTTTCCAGCGTCTGCTTCGCCCGCTCGATCCAGCCGGGGACGATCTCGCAATCGCCATCGACGAACTGCACGAAACGCACGTCAGGGGAAACGCGCAGAAGCCGCTCGAACCCCGCGTTCCGCGCCCGGGCGGCGGAGAAGGGGAGTGACATGTCCAGGTCCACTACCTCCACGCCCATCGCGCGGGCAAGATCGGCGCTGCCGTCCGTTGAAGCCGAGTCCACGTAAACGACTACAAGCCCGCGCCCGACCACGGACGCAAGGCATCGCCGAAGGCGTTCACCTTCGTTGCGGCCGATCGCAATGAGTCCGATGTCGGGCATGGGGGAAAAGAAGGAGCCGGAAGCCGGGAGCCAGGAGCCAGAAAAGACAGAAAGCGTCAGCCGTATTCTTCTGGCTCCTGGCTCCTGGCTTCCGGCTCCTTCTTTTCCCCCGTCTTCACCACCTTCGCCGGCACGCCCACGGCAACCGAATTTGGCGGCACGTCCTTCAAAACCACTGCGTTTGCTCCGATCGCACTGTCATGTCCGATGGTTATTTTTCCGAGAACCACCGCGCCGCATCCCAAATCCACGCGGTCTTCGATCGTCGGCAATTCGTGGAGGCGGTCCTTGCGCGAAATGCCGAAGGTCGTGTTCTGGCGGATATGGATGTCGTCGCCGATGGAGTGGGCGTGCAGGACCATGCCGCCGTGGTGCCAGATGTGCACCCGGCGGCCGAGTTTCACCGTGTAGGGCAACGTGATCCCGCAGGTCCATTGCACCCACCGGAAAAGGAATCGGTACAGCAGTGTGAAAGGCGGGCGGATCCACCGCGGCAGGCCCATTCGCCAGTTTCCAAAGCGATGGGTGGAGACGGCCCAGAAGCCTTGTTCGAAACAGTTGCCGCCGTGGGTTTTAAGGTCTTCGCGCAGCAATGCCCATATCCCGACGCCCGGCGGGTTCATGTTGCGCGAGCCGGGAATCGTAGGCTCGGCGGGGCGGGAGGCGGGTTGTGCGATCTGGTCCGTAGTCATGAAGTTTTCGGTCCTCCTCCCGCGGCGGGAAAAGGGGACAGGAAATTGTAGCAGATGAAGTCGCGCAAAAGGCAGGCCGGGTCGGTGTCGGCTTTGCGCTGCACGAACTGCCGGGCGCGGAAGGTGGCGAAGCCGGTCGCCCACGCGACGTTGGCACAGAAGGCGCGCAGGCGACCGAAGTTGTTGACGAAAAACCGGCGGCGCGATTCAAACCAGTACGCAGGCCGTCGCTTGCGCGTTTTTTTCACGTCCGTCACGCCCGAGCTCTGGCCGACGAGATGGACCACGCGTGATGCGGGGACGTACCAGCAGGGCCACCCCGCCCGGCTGGCGCGGAGGCAGAAATCGACCTCCTCGAAATACATGAAATACCCTTCGTCCATTAGCCCGATGTCACGGAAGACTTCCCGCCGGATGATCATGCTCGCGCCGGCCACCCAGTCCGTCGGCCCTGCCTCCGTCGGTACCGGAGGTGCGACGACCTTGTCGCTGAGCATTCTGGACACGAACCCCAGCCGCAGCCCGGATTCGAGCTCGCTGCCGATCGAATGGAAGCGAAACGCCGACCGTTGCGGCGTACCGTCGGGATTTTCCAGCCGGCTGCCGGCGATGCCGACTTTGGAGTGCTGGTCCATAAAGTCCAGAAGCTGTCGGAGCGCACCGAGGCGGACGACCGTGTCGGGGTTTAGCAGCAGCACGTATTCAGGCGGATCGGAGGATTCGAGGGCGGGGCGGATGGCGGCGTTGTTGCCGTAGGCAAACCCGCCGTTGCGGTCCAGCGGAAGCAGCGAGGCCCATTGCTGCCAGCCGTTGGCGGCGATGGCTTCCGTCAACACGCCTATCGATGCGTCTCCCGACGCGTTGTCGGTCACGACGACGCGGGTTCCGGTGAGGGCGGGAACTTCGTCGGCGAGCGACCGGAGGCAGTCGATGGTGAGCGACGCCGTCCGGTAGTTCACGATGACGATGAGCAAACGCATGGCTTCAGTCACGTTCCTTTTTTAGCCCGGGCACGAGCGACAGCGAGGCCCCGGATTCTTCGCGCCGCTTGCCAATCGATCCGGGGCCTCTCTATCGCTCGTGACCGGCGTGTTGGTCATGCTCACGTTGGCCATGCTCGGGCCTGATTGGGTTCCCGTGCCCAATTCCCTTCCGTCGCCCCGTCCGGTTTTCCGGTGATCTTTTGCCACGCCGTCACCACCGTCAGGGCCGACAGGCAGAGCATTACCGGCTCGAAGGGGATGGCGAAGCGGGCGGCGGTGATCGTCAGGGTGTAGAGCAGTAACGTCGAGCAATACACGAGCGCCGGGAACCCCAGCGACCATCGCCGCCGAAGGGCGAGCAGGAGGCCGATCGAAGCCGTCGAGAGGAGCACGGCCCGGCTGATAATGTAGACGAGGCTGTAGCTCTTCGGGTTGTCCCAGTCGATCCAGATCGTTTTGCGCAGGCGTTGCCAGCAGAGCTGCACGTATCTTGTCGGGTGCGCGCGGATCCAGCTTGTGGTGATCTCTTTGAAGACCACTTCTCGCTGCAGCTCGCTTTTTCCGGTGAGGCGTTTTCGCTGATCGTCGGAGAGGATGTCGTAGGCATGGACGCCGTCTGCCCTTTTCTCGCGGACTTCTTCGTCGGTGGCGGAAAGCAGGCGGCCGCTGAGCTTTGCCTGTTGATCGGGTGTGAGGGCGATGCGGTCGGTGCCGCTGGCGTAGTCGTTGTTGCCCTTCCACGTGTTGACCCAGAAGCTGCTTTTCACCGGAACCCACGCGCCATGAACGCGGCGGTTACGCAGGGTCCACGGGCCGAGCACCACGAGGGCCGCCGTGAGAAGCACCGCGGCGTTGCGCATGCGCGTGCCGAGGGGGAGCTGCTTGCAGAAAAGAATGATCACGCCCATGAGGGCGATGGCCGGGAGAAACGCCGGTTCGGTGAGTGCCGCCAAAGTTCCGATCAGGCTGAACGCGATCCACGGCGCGAGTTTGCCGGTGCGGATGGAAATGTAGAACAGGCCCATCACCGCGGTCACGCTGAAGGTGATGAGGACGACGGCCTGCGCGACGGTGCAGGCATAGACCTGCGCCGGCCATACGGCCACCGCCGCCGCGGCTAGGAGGCCGACGGCTTCGCCGCCGCGGAGGGCGCGGGCGAGAACGTAAGTGAGGGCGACGGTTGCCGTGCCGGCGACGGCGTTGATCACCATCGCGGCAAAAAAGGCCTGCGGCGTGTCGCGCCCGAACACCTCAAACAGTCCCGCCAGCAACACGGGGTAAGGGGGCGATTGGAAACTGGAAGGGCCGTAATAACCGAAATCCGCGAAGGCGAACCCCCGCCCGTCGAAGATGGATTGGGCGATCGAACGGTGCTCCATCGCGTCGGGCTTGAGCCAACTGTGCAGCCAAAGCACCGCGCCCAGGCGCAGGCAGAATGCCAGAACACACAGTGCGCCGAGCGTAATGAGGATGGAACGGCGAGGGCGGTTCATGCGCATCGGTTCGGAATCAAAGCGGCGGATGCGCCGTGTGGTGCGCGACGGTGAGGGGTCGTCGCGATCATTGCGTGCGCGCCGTAGGGGTGATGCCGTACGGTACGCCGTTCCCCCGGGCGAACGCGGGCCTGGCCGTGGCAAGAGCGGGAAGCGGTCTGCCCGCGAGGCCACGCTGCTGGAGCGTCGCCTCGTCTGCCGCCTCCAGGCACTGGTCGCACAAGGTCATCGTGAAGGCGATCAGGATGAGCCAGAGCATCGTGTACGGCTCGCCGGCCCATCCGGCCCATACCCAGTAGAACGCGAAGCTCACGCCCAATATCGTCGCCGCCCCCACCGCCAGCGGGAATATGTGCACCTGTGATAGCGTGTATCGGCCCATGGCCTTGGCGACACGGGTCCCAACGAACAGGGGAATGGCGATCCAGAGGGCGGCGTAGATCCAGCCGCGGCACATCGCGAACAGGACGTACGCGTTGTCGACGCTGTCGAGGTCGATGTCCTTGAAGGCGATGATGCGCCCGTGGCCGAGCAGGCCGGCGTCCTGGACCTGCTTCCAGCAATTTTGCACGATAAGCCGGCGGACCCAGAAGCTGTCGCCCATGCTCCCGTCACGCGGGCGCGGGGGCATGGGCGCGGTCGCCAGGTACATCGTGAACATGAACATCACCGCCACGACCGCCAGCACGCCGACCCAAAGCAGCGGCCGGCTGAACCGCACGTAGCGCAGCAGGCAAAACGTCAGGACCGCTATAGCCACGCCGGCAAAGGGCCCGCCGCTCAAGGCGGCAAACAGCCCGAAGCCGCAGCACGCCAGCCCCACGCGCACCCAAAAGTTCTTTAAGCCCACGCGTGTGGTCGCGGCGAGCACCAGGATTAATGCGCCCAGTGACACGCAGGCGTCGCCGAAGAAGATCGAGTGGGTAAACGAGACGGACGTTCGGAAAAGCCCCAGCCGTTGCTCGGCCCGCAGGTCGGTGGACATGGACAGGCCCAGCTTCTGCAGCGTGGTCACGTAAAAGTGGGGCCAGAGGCGCAGCTCGATGAGCACCATCGGCATCAGCAGCACCAGGCAGGTGATGATGACCCAGAGCATCTTTTCGCGGAACGCTTCGGACCGGAAGGCGAAACGCGCGACGAAGTAGGGGACGACCCAGCCGCAGTATTGCTTGACGAGCTCGTTGTACCCCGTGTGCCAGACTTC
The DNA here is from genome assembly GCA_028288945.1 of Phycisphaerales bacterium. Classification (GTDB taxonomy): domain Bacteria; phylum Planctomycetota; class Phycisphaerae; order Tepidisphaerales; family Tepidisphaeraceae; genus RYN-428. The sequence goes on along the minus strand of JAQGHH010000107.1, from coordinate 3,213 downwards.
GGTATTGATCGCGCTGGTGATCGTGATGCAGGGGGCGAGCACGACGAGGGTGTCAATCAGGCTCCAGCGGATTTTGAGCGGCGTTCCGATGCGGAAGATCATTCCCACTGAAAGCGCGATGATCGTGGCGTTGGCGGCACCGAACTCGGGCCAGCCGCCGTTGAGGGCGTAACCCTTCACCGGCCGCAGGAACATAAGGGCCGGGATGTAGCAGAGGGCAAAGGCGATCCCGACGCCCTCGAAGAAAGCGAAGTAGAGGGCGATCAGGCACCAGATCGTGGCAAAGACGAGGTTGACGATCATGACCGGGCCTCCGCAGCCAGCGCAGGCTCTTTGCGCACCGCCGCGCCCCCGGCATTTAGCAGTTGGCCCTGAACGGCCGCAAGGGCGGGAATGCCGTTGTGGCCGGCGACGTCTTGATGCCGGCCGGCGGGGGGCGGCGCGTCTCCGTCGGCCGTGCCGATGACGCTGCCGATGAGGAAGGTCGGCCGGCCTTTGACCTCCGCGAAGATGCGGGAAAGGTATTCGCCGATGATCCCCAGAGAGATCATCTGTACCGCACCCATGAATAGCACGATGCACGCGAGGCTCGCCCAACCGCGTTGCGCCCGGCCGTGGCTGGCGCCGAATTTCCATTCGTAGATGGTGGCGCCGACGACCCAGAGCCCGAGGACGAAGGCACTGGCGATGCTAAGGAAGCCCAGGCGCGTCACCATGTGGAGTGGCGCGGACGAGAAGCTGACCAGCCCGTCCATCGCGAGTTTGACGAGCTTGGTGAATGTGTATTGGGGGACGCCGGCCGCGCGGGCGTCGCGCTCGTAGGCGATGCCGGCCTGGCGAAGGCCTATCCACGTGCGCAGGCCGCGCACGAAGCGCTGGCGCTCGGGCAGGGCGTTGAGCAGATCCACGGCCCGCCGGTCCATTACGCAAAAATCGCCGCTGTCGAGCGGGATCTTCAGTTCGCTGATGGCCGCCAGCAGGCGGTAAAAAGCCCAGTAGGCGAAGCGCTTGCCGAACCATTCCTTGCGTTTGTGCCGGACCGCGTAGACGACCTGATACCCTTCGCGCCATTTGGCCAAGAAATCGGGCAACACTTCGGGCGGGTCCTGAAGGTCGCAGTCCATCACGGCCACCACGTCGCCCCGTGCGACGGTCAGCCCCGCGCTGACGGCCGGCTGATGTCCGAAGTTGCGCGTGAGGTGAACGGCGCGGACGCGCGGGTCTTTGGCGGCGAAGCAGTTGAGGATGTCGGGGGTCTGGTCCAGGCTGCCGTCGTTGACGAATATCAGCTCGTAATCCAAGCCCAGCGCATCGAGCTTCGCACCCATCGCGGTGAAGCGCTCGTAGGTTTTGGGGAGCACTTCCTGCTCGTTGTAGGCAGGGAGGACGATGCTAAGAAGCTGGCGAGCCATGCGTTTAGGGGAGGCGGGGTTTTGGGTGCCGACGGACATCATGAACGCACTTCTCCGCCCCAGGCGCGGCCGGCGAGGCAGCCGACTATAGGAAATTTACCGCGCCTGCCAACGGACGAAAACCCCGCAAGCCGATCCGCACAGTATGCCACACGAACGCATTATCGGACGACTGGCAATTTACTCTGCGATTCGGCCACACTTACGTTCGAGGCGGCGGGTCGCCCGCCAATTGTGCCGTTCAGCTTCGATTTCTCGATCGCAAGGCGCAGCGCGGCCTCAAAGCGGTCGGTGGCATCGTCCCACGTATATCGGCATGCGGTTGTGTAGGCCTTATCCGACATCTCCCGCCACGCCCGGTAATCCAGCCGGGCGACCTGCTCGATGGCCCTGGCCATCGCGTGCGGATTCTCCGGAGGCACCAGCACTCCGCCCCCGTCGGCAAGCAACTCGGGCGCAGCCCCCGCCGGCGTCGCAATTACGGGCGTCCGGCAGGCCATCGCCTCCAGCAAGGGCAGGCCAAACCCTTCCGACCGGCTGGCAAACAGCCACACGTCCGCTTGGGCATAAACGTCCTTGATCGCCTTCTGCGCGGGTTGGCAGACGTAAATCGCCCCGGTCGGCAGCGGAAGGTCGGCAGTCGGCTCACGCGCGCCAAACGCAACGAGCTTAAGCCCCGGCACGCGCTCGCACGCCCGATCGAATGCTTTCAGGCTGATGTCGCACCCTTTGAACGGCACGTGCGAGTACATCAAACCGACTGTGGGCGAAGCCTGCTTTTCCCGGAAGGGGACAGAAAACTGCTCCAAATCGACGCTGTTGGGCACCAGGGAATAGGACCGGTCGCCGAAGCGCTTTTCAGACAGATCGGCCAGCCATCGGGCAATGATGATCTTGTGCATCGGGAATCGCCACGTCGCCTCGACGCGCTTTACGGGAATCCCTTCGTGTGCTTCGAAATGCTGGATGAAGTAGGCCTTGGCGCCTTTGGACGCGGGGAGCGCATCGACCCACTCCGCGGTTTCCCACCAGGTCGCAACGACGACATCCGCATCGGGCAGATCATCTGCCGTGATGGTGCGATGAATATCGATGACGCGATGCTCGACGCCCAGGCCGTCGAGATGGCTGCCCGTTTTTCGAGTGTCCGAAGGTAGCGGTCGGCGGGTGAGCAGCGACCGGGCGGCTTCCCGCAAAGATGGAATCCGGGGCGGACGGGAGATCACGACGACCTCATGTCCGCGGTCGAGCAGCCGCCGGGCGTAGATGGAGACCACCCGCACGCCGCCCGACAAGTCCGCCCGCGAAAGTACGAAAGTCACTCGCATACCTTAAGTCCATCGGCTGGAGTCGCTCGCAGTCCCAAAGCTTTCGCGCCAACGTGTGGCCGCCGGCTCCGTTTGCCTGGTGGGCTCATTGTAGCGGGCTGCGACGAGTTCGTGGCCTGCGAATCCGGCCCGCTGCTGGGGCGGGTGATGGCTCAGCAGTCCGATGAAGCGCCGGGCAAACGCGTCGGTTATATCGGCCCCAGGAACGTCGCGGCCGTCCGACGCCTCCACGCTACATAAAACGTGATTCAGGCCTGGCGTACTTATCAATGTCCACGCACGGCGCAGGCCATTACCCGCCAGGATTCGAAGGAGAGGGGGGCCTTTCGGAATGTCTTGAAGGCGTGTTTTCGGGCGGTCGCGACGTTCCCCGCGCCCAGCGCCCACCAGGCCCATAGGCGGTGCTGCTCGCCATTGGATTTGACGGCGGGCATGGGGCGGGCGTCTTGCTCCAATTTCATCCCCCGGCGCCG
>JAQGHH010000096.1 GCA_028288945.1 Phycisphaerales bacterium | reverse complement strand
CAAGGCCGACTGCTGTTCGTCTTTGGCGGATTTCACGATCGACTCGCGCTGCTCGGGCGTCAGCACCCGTCGGCCGTCTTTCAAGGCCTTTTCGTACGCGGCAATTTTTTGCTTGCTCGCGGCGATCTTGTCCTGCGTTTCCTTGGTCTGGACGGCCAACTGCTTGTCGGCTTCTTCCATCGCGTTCTGAATGAAGACGCCGCCCCATGCTTCGGTGACCTTTCCTGCGAGCCAGTTGTATTCCGCCTCCACGAGACCATGCTTGGCCATGATCTCCTTGGTCTTCGCGTCCGTACGGGCGAGCACCGCAGCCGCAGCAAATCCATTTTTGCCGCCCTCGAGCGCCTTGCCGGCGGCCTTCCAGCTCGCGACCACTTCCTTCATCGTGTCGATGTAGGCGACGACCTGCTTCTCGCTAAAGACGCCGTCTTTGGGCTCCACCCATTCCGCGGCATGTGCCGCGTTTCCGACCACGAGCATTAATCCGAACGCCAACCCGGCAACGAAGGAACGCGTTACGTATCGCATCCGATCCTCCATAAGATAATTGACAACAACTTTGCGGAAATATGTATCGCGTCGATCCCGGTCCGTCAAAGCAGGACCGGCGGGTTACAAGAAATGTTGCCGCTGCGAATCGGCGTCACTCCCCGACATGGTTGATCATGAACGTTCCGGCGTCGTGGAAAAACTTGCGGAGCGGCTTCACCGCCGCCTCGGGCAGATTCACTTCCGCCATTGCCTGTTCCATGAGGCTGATCCATCGGTCGCGCCCGCGCTGGTCGACACGAAACGGCGCGTGCCGCATGCGGAGCCGCGGGTGGCCGCGTTGTTGCGAGTAGTGGTCGGGGCCGCCGAAACGCTGGATGAGGAATCCGCGCAGGCGCTCTTCCGCGCCGGCCAGATCGTCCAGCGGATACATCGCGCCGAGAATGTCGTCCCCCGGCACCCGCCGGTAGAACGCCGCGACAAGGCGGGAAATGCCTTCTTCGCCGATGAGGCCGTAGATTTGGGTGTCGAGGAGATCCATCCTAGAAGTTACGCATGATTCGCGCCACGATAATCAAAATCACGAGCAGTATCCCGATGATAGCCAGCGCCACACGCTTGAACGTGCTCGGCCCCTGCTTGCCCATTTCGTGGAACTCGCGCCCCATCCCCTGGCCATGGACCGGCTCGGTTGTGGGGTTGAGGACCTGATTGAGCGTCCATCCGTAGCCGGTCAGGAATCGGCGGATCTTCCCGCCACCGAACAGGTTGGTCGTGACGCTAAACCGATCGGCCCGCAAATGAAAGGCGATCTGGTTGTTGATCGACCCCAATTTGACCAGCGACATGGCTTCCCTCGGGAGGATGACCACGTCGCACTTGCCTCGCTTATTTTTTGGATCAAGGGCAACGCGAATCGGGTGCGGCAGATCATCCGCCGAGCACGTGCGGACGTCGTCCACCTTGCTGAACGCCTGGTGCAACAACACCCCCGCCAGCCCGCCCACGCCGTACGCCGCCCCCGAAGCGGACCGGGTCACCTTCAACAGGTACACCGCCCGCGGCGACACCACCGCCATTCCCGTCCACCGCCCGCCCGGCACACTGAACATTTTCCCCAGCTTCAGGAACGGCCCCTCGTCATTCCCGATCACCGGCAGCGGCGCGACCACCGGGGCGGCGTAGGCAAGTTGGATCGGCTGCCCGGGCGCGGGCGCCGGCATGCCGACGGCGAGCGCTCCCACCGGCATCGGCGCGCCCGCCGGCAGTGGGGCGGCGGGCAGCGGCGCGAGCCGCGAAGTCGGCTTCAGCTCGGCAACCGTATTCGCCGGCACCCACTCGGGGGTTCCTTCCTTCCACACAAGATCTTCACCTTTGATCTTTCCACTCGCGACCAGTGCACGCACTTGCCGTTCGTCGGATGGGCCAGACTGCTGACCGTCGATGCTGTAGTACCAAACCGCCATGGAATGGGCCCCTTTGAATGTTACGGCAACTCATTACGCGCCCTCGCCTGGGCTTCGGCCTGACTGATCTTCTTGAGAAGGTCGGCCGGCTTCATATCAGGACGCCGAAATGCGACGCCCCACCCTGCATTATCGTTTATACCGCCCGAACGGCTGTGGTGATGACACACATTCTTGCTGAACTCGCGCCCGCGCCGCGAGCCCATATACTTCGGACCCTTCCGACTAGCGGCGGGGCAATGATAACACAAGTTTGTGACGAAAGACCCGCGCCGCGGGCGTCGGCTTTTTTATTGCAACACCCTCGCGCGACCGGTATATTGAGGTTGTTATCATTTCTGCGTCGAGGGCCCGTTCTAATGCAAAACTCGTCAACGGCTTTGGCCGACGCGCTTGGCATACTCGGTATAGGCGAGCACATTGCCGCTTGCGGCTGCGCTCTCATCGAGTCGTTGCTCGGTCAACCGTTGGAAGTTTCCGGCGCGATGGTGGCCGATGAGATTTACGCCTGGCAACTGCGTCAGCGGCTGGCGGTGGCCAGCCGGGCGGCCCGCCTTCTCAAAGAACAAGACCTCGCCCCGCGTCTTTTGCGGAAGGGCTTCCTGCTGCCGTTCCTCGATGCAGCGGGCAACGTGGACGATCCGGAGCTTCAGCCGCTCTGGGCCCGGCTGCTCGTCTCCGCGGTCAGTTGTGATTACCTCCAGCACCCGATGCTGATCGAAACGTTGCGGCGGATGAGCCGCGAGGACGTCGAGGTCTTGCGCGAGCTGGCCGAGCCCCCCGCCCGCTCGCGCGTCGCCACCTTCGACCGGCCGGCCGACCAACCCCAGTCGCAGCGCGAACTGGCCTACGCCCGGCTGCATTCCCTGGGCCTCCTGGCGCCCTGGGTGGACCCCCGCGCGCAGCAACCCCTGCCCGGACAAGGCGCTGACCCCGCCTGCAAAGTCGAAGAAGAGCTCCTGGGAATTTCCCGCTTCGGCTGGCAGTTCGTCGTCGCCGTCATCCCCGAGGCCGCGGCTCCGATGTTCCGGTTCGATCCGTATTCCTGCCCGTAAAGCCCTCACGCAAGAATTCCCCGAATCACCTCGCCGCTCACGTCCGTGATCCGTCGGCGGATTCCGCTGTGGTAAAACGTCAGCCGCTTGTGGTCTATCCCCAGCAGGTGCAAAACCGTCGCGTGGAAATCGTGGTAGCTCACCACATCCTCCACCGACTTCCATCCCACGTCGTCGGTCTGCCCATAAGAATACCCCGGCTTCAAACCCGCCCCGGCCATCCAGTTGGTAAAGCCGTACTGGTTATGGTCGCGCCCCGCGCCGACGGTATTGGCCGCGGACTGTGTAAAGGGCGTGCGGCCGAATTCGCTCGTGAACAAGACCAGCGTGTCATCGAGCATGCCGTGTCGGCGCAGGTCGTGCAGCAAGGCCGCGACGGGCCGGTCAATCCGCCGGGCCTCCTGCGAATGATTCGCCTTCATGTCCTCATGCCCGTCCCAATTAATCCGCGGCGACCCCAGCGCCCCGCCCGAAAAAAGCTGCACGAACCGCACGCCCCGCTCCAGCAGCCGACGCGCCAGCAGGCACCCGCGCCCAAAGTCATTGGTCTCGGGCGCGCCCACTCCGTACATCTCCCGCGTCGCCGGCGTCTCCCCGTCCAGGTCCGTCACCTCCGGCACCGCCATCTGCATCCGCGCCGCCAGCTCATAACTTCGGACGCGTGCGGCAAGCGCATCTTCATCGCCCCGCGCCTCCAAATGCCGCCGATTCATCGAGGCGAGCAGCGCCCGCGAATCCTGCTCCGTTTCCGGCCGCATGGGCCGGGCGGGAAAGAGATTGTCAACCGCAGTCCCGCTGGCCCGAAACGTCACGCCCTGGTGCTGAGCCGGGAGAAATCCGTTCGTCCAATTGATCGACCCGCCCGGCGGCAACTGGCGCGAATCGGGGATCACCACAAACGCCGGCAGGTTGTCATTCACACTCCCGAGCCCATAGCTGAGCCACGATCCTAGCACCGGAAACCCGTTGAGCCGAAATCCCGTGTTCTGCTGAAACGTGGCGGGCGTGTGGTTTGACGTCTCCGCGACCATCGACCGAATGAGCGTCAGCTCATCCGCCGCCGTGGCGATATGTGGAAACAACTCCGACACCCAGAGCCCGCTGCGCCCCCGCTGCTTGAATTCCCAATCACTCTGACGAATGAGCCCGACCTGCCCGAAGAAAACGTCCGGCTTATCTCCCCCCGCCATCGACTTGCCATGGAACTTCGCCAGGCCGGGCTTGTAATCAAACGAATCGACCTGGCTAAGCCCGCCGACCAGCACGATATGAATCGCGCGCTTCGCCCTGGCCGCCCAATGCGGCGTCAGCGCGCTCGGGGCCTGTGCGACAGCGCCTTGGGCGCTATCGCGCTGAAGCAGTGCCGCCAGCGCAACCGCGCCGACCCCCCTGCCGGCCCAATTCAGAAACCCGCGCCGATCGATCACAGCCGGGGCGTTTGCGCTCTCCATGTGTCACTCCTGATGCCCCACCTTACAACCCGGCCATTCGCTCACATCATGTTCGGTGTAGGGTCCGCGCCGCGGACCATTCCCGCGTCTCCGCGGAATCGCGGTCCGCAGTGCAGACCCTACAAACTCGCATGATTCGCATTTTGTGGTGCAGGCTTTTAGCCTGCATTTGCCGCCTGAAAGGCCGCACCACAAACGCATGGCTCCGCACGGCCGCTTAGTCCACGAACACAAACTCATTGGAATTGAACAACACGCGACACAGCGCGCTCAATCCGTCGCGCTCGACCAGTCGCCGGGCTTCTGAGATTTCTTCGTCGCCCGCCGTCCGCCCGAGTGTCAGCTCATACGCCAGTGCAATCTGCTTCCGAACGTCGGCCCCCGCCTCGTGCACCAGGCGCTGCGAAAAGCGATCCGCCATCCGCAGCACGAATGAATCGTTCATCAGTGACAGCGCCTGCAACGGCGTAGTCGTCACCGGCCGGCGCGGCGCGCGGGTTGATGGGTCCGGACAATCGAAAACATCCAGCAGCAGGCTGCGGCCCGAGCGCACCCACGTGCGGTAAATGCTCCGCCGATTGAAGCTCTCGCCGGCGTAATCCCGCGACTCATAAAACGTCGTGTTGTTCGTGAACGTGTAAAAGTCCTGATATGCCGCCCCGCCCACGGTCGCGTTCAAATCTCCTGAAACCGCGAGGATCGCATCACGGAGCGCCTCGGCTTCCAACCGCCGCGGCGTCTGCCGCCACAGCCATCGATTGCCCGGGTCCTGCCGGAACGCATCGGGGTTTATTCGCGAGGATTGACGGTACGCGGCGGAAGTGACGATCAGGCGATGGATCTTCTTGAGGCTCCATTTCTGCCGGATCAATTCCGAGGCCAGCCAGTCGAGCAATTCGGGGTGCGACGGCCGCCCGCCGTTGAATCCGAAGTCGTTGGGCGTATCGACCAGCCCGACGCCGAAATGATATTGCCAAATCCGGTTGACGATCACGCGCGCGAACAGCGGGTTGTGTACGTCCGTGATCCACGCCGCGAGCCGGGCACGACGGTCGCCATCGGGCGCGTCGCTCGGCAGCCCAAAATCCGCCGGCATTCCCGCGATCGCGGCGATTCCTCCGGGCGTAACGACCTCGCCTTCCTGCGCCGGATTGCCCCGACGCAGCACGTGCATGACCGGCGGCGTCGTGGCCACCGCCGCATACGCTCGCGGGGTGCGCTCTCGCTCCTGCTGCCCCCGGAGATGTTCCATCTCGAGCGCCAGCCGATCCCGCTGCGCCTTCCGCTGCGCGTCGAGACCCGCGACCACCTGCGCCGACGTGAGCGGCGCCGAAGATAGTCCTGCGGCCCGCGCCACTTCATCCGCCGTCAGCGCCCGGTCATAGATCGCGGCCCGCAGGATCGTTCCGGCGAACATCTTCCCCGCCCCCTCCGGCGAATGGCGCAGCCCGAAAATCACCTGGGCTTCATTCGCCTTATACGTCATCAGCCCCGCGCTCTTGTACGGCTTCCCGTACGGCACGCCGTTGCGGTACC
>JAQGHH010000057.1 GCA_028288945.1 Phycisphaerales bacterium | reverse complement strand
GGCGAGCAGCTTTTGATTGGGCCCGATCGTCCGCCGCAGTTGTGAGACGTCATTGCCTAGCATCTCACCGAACCCGCCGGGCTCGAGAAAGTCACGCTGCATGTCGATGATGAGGAGCGCGCACTCGGCGGGAACCAAATCAAACGCGTACGGCTCGGCGTCGATGCTGATGGGTTGTTTTTTATCCATGATGTCGGCTTCCGGTGCAGGGACCACGTGCCGCGACTCCTGTGAAGGTGCGAAGTGCCGGACCCGACGACTGCGCAGCGCGGGGCAACGCTTTGGGTGCTCCAAATTTTTGCCGGTGCGAGGCCGTGCGCTTTCATGCCTGGAGACGGGGAAGGTTCATGCCAGCCGTAGCGAGCGATGTGCCACAGGCATCAGGATTTTCATTTGATGATTTGACAGCAGCTTATGCGAATCCTTGCGCCGTTACCGATAGCCGCAATACGGCAAAGAATGTGCTGTAAGCGCCGGGACAAGAACATCTGCCACATTTCGTTGCAGGGCGTTCGTGCCCCGGGACACAGGATTTCAGGATCAGCCATGCCGTTCATCTCATGCACGGGGCGGCGTTGGCGGCTCCTAATCCACATAAAGGAACTCGTTGACGTTGAGTAGCGCCCGGCAGAGTTCCGTGAGGGATCTCGCCTTGAGCAGTTCGAGGCACGCCCGCTGTTCCTCCGAGTCCGGCTCACGCTGGAAAGCCAGCGAGAATGCCTCTCGAACCTGCGCCGCCGGGTCCGTTCCGGTGCTCCGTTCCACGCGACCGGCGAACGCGCGGGCCGCTTCCACGGTGAGAGGGCCGTTCATGAGCGACAGTGCCTGCGGCGCTACCGTCGACTGGTTGCGTCGCGGGCAGGAGTTCGAGTTCTCGGGCATGTCGAACGTCTCCATAAATGGCACGCGCACCGTCCGCTTCTGGATGAGGTAGAGGCTCCTCACGTTCCGTTCGGCCGGGGGCGAGGGGTACCATCCCTTGGTCTTCTCCGAGTTGTCGTCGAGGAATGCCGGGTTGGCTTGGAGGACCTCCGCCGGCAGCTCCGGCCACGCCGGCGGCCCTCCCGCGCGCTGCTGCAACAGGCCCGACACCACGAGCAGCGAGTCCCGGATTTGCTCGGCAGTGAGCCGCCGCAGGCTCTGACGCCATAGAAGGTCGTTCTGCCCGTCGATCTTGGCCGCAGCCAAGGGTGTGCCTGCCTTTCGATCGCTCGTTGCCGACGACTGCCGATAGGTCGCGCTCGTCACGATGAGTCGATGCAGTTTTTTCAGCGACCAGCCTTCGTGCACCAGCTCGCGGGCCAGCCAGTCCAGCAATTCCGGGTGCGTCGGACGCGCTCCAGCCAGCCCGAAATCGTTGGGCGTGGACACCAGGCCGCGCCCGAAATGGCCCTGCCAGATCCGGTTCACCAGCACCCGCGCTGTCAGCGGGTTCTCCGGCGAAACGATCCACTCCGCCAGCGCCAGCCGCCGACCCGTGGTCTTCGGGTTGGCCGGCTTGCGGATCGCCGCGGGGTTCGGATCGAGGACGGAGATGAAACCCGGCTCGACCGCCTGCCGCTCCTGCTTGTGATCTCCTTGGAACAGGATTTTCGTCACCGGCGGGTCGGTGTCCCCGTCGGTCATCAGCAGGGCGTGGGTGAACGACCGCTTCTGCTTTGTCAGCTCGTTGATCAGCGTGGAGAACGCGTCGTGCTTCGTCTTGTCCTCGGGCGAAAGGGCCGCGACGGTCTCCTCGTCGCGCGGGTCGGCTTTTGTCTTAATCGCTTCGATTTTCCGCGCCTGGTCGGCGGTGCGTTTGTCTTCGGGAAGGTTCAGCAGGTCGCGCTCTTCCGTCGGCAGTTTCGCCAACCGCTCCTGCCGCAGACGCTCCTTCGCGGCGCTCAACGTCGAATCGCGCTGCTCCTGGATCGGCTTGATCCGGGCGTCAATCGTCGCGTTGTGCTCGCGGACGGATTCCTGCTCGGGCATCAGGTCAATGGGCACATCGCCCGCGAATTTCACGGGCGCGAAGAAGGCGCGCAGGCGGTAATGATCGGCCTGTGACAGCGGGTCGTATTTATGGTCGTGGCAACGGCAGCACGACATCGTGAGCCCGAGGAAAGCGCTGCCCGTTGTCTCGACCAGATCCGCCATCAGTTCTGCACGGCTGCGGGCCTGCTCGTTAAAGAGCGGCGCGGAGTTGTCCTGCGGCCCCAGCCGCAGATACCCCGTCGCGATCAGGCAGTCCTGCTCCGCCGACGTGCGCGGCGGGCCGTTGAGAAGCTCGTCGCCCGCGAGTTGTTCCCGAATGAATTGGTCGAAGGGCTTGTCGGCGTTGAACGAGCGCACGACGTAGTCTCGGAACCGCCACGCCTGCGGACGGAACTCGTCCCAGTCGAATCCGTTGCTGTCGCTGTAACGGATCACGTCGAGCCACTGCCGCGCCCAATGTTCGCCGTAACGGGGGGAATCCAGCAGGCGGTCCACGAGCGCCTCGTAAGCGGTGGGTGACGGGTCGGCCAGGAACTGGTGGACCTGCTCCGGGGACGGTGGCAGCCCCGTGAGATCGAAATACAGCCGCCGGATCAGCGTGCGCTTGTCGGCCTCCTGGGAAGGGTGCAGGCCGGCCGATTCGAGGCGGGCGAGGACGAAGTGGTCGATCGGGTTACGCGCCCACTCCCGCCCCCGAACGGCGGGAGGCTCCGGCCGACGGATCGGCTGGAGCGACCAGAGGTCCAGCCGCTGGCCGCCGAAGATCTTTACGACGGGGTTCCGCTCGTCCGACCACGCGTCTCCGATGCGCTGGCCGGCGGCGGGCCTCGTCCGCGCCGTGGCCACGGGCTCCGAGGGCCACGCCGCGCCGTCACGGATCCACCGCTCAAGGACGGCGATGTCCTTCTCGGTGAGTTTTTCCTTTGGCGGCATTTTCAGGTCCGCCCGCACGTGCATGACCGCCTGAAGGATCGAGCTCTCCGCCGGCTTACCCGGCACGACGCCCGGGCCGCTCTCGCCGCCCTTCAGGATCGTGTCGCGCGAGTCCAGGCGCAGCCCGCCCTTCTGCTTTTCAGGCCCATGGCAACTAATGCATCGTGAATCGAGCAGCGGCTTGACGTTGTCGAGGAAGAGGCGGTCCCCTGTCCTGTCAGCCGCCTTGAGCGGCAGCGCCAGAAGCACCAAACCGCAGAATGTGAGCCCGGCAATTTTCACGCCGGCATTATGCCCGGCGCGATCGGTCCGGCAAAGTCTTGTTTGAGCAGGAGCCTGAAATTCCGATTGTGATTCGTCCGGGACCTGCGATAATTCCCGGCGTGATATTCCCGGTGAGCCATCCGACACGCCGCGACTTCCTGGCCCGAAGCGGCGCCGGTTTCGGCGCGCTGGCTTTGGCCGCGATGATGCGATCCGAAGCGCGGGCAGCTGGCGGCCATAGTCCCCCGGTCTTCGACCCTCTCAATCCGTTCGCGCCGCGCCCGCCGCACTTCGCCCCGCGAGCGAAATCCGTGATCTTCCTCTTCATGGTCGGCGGGCCGTCGCACGTGGACACGTTCGATTACAAGCCCGAATTGCAGAAATTGAACGGCAAGCCCGTGCCCGACTCCCTGCGCAAGGCGGTGGAACGCACCCGCTTTGCCAATGTTTTCCACGGCTGCAAGGACGAATTGCTCGCCAGCCCCTTCTCATTCAAACAGTACGGCCAGAGCGGCACGTGGATCAGCGAACTCTACCCGCACCTGGCACGGCACGCGGACGACCTGTGCTTCATCCATTCCATTCAGGCCGACAGCAACAATCACGGCCCCGCAAGTTACCAGATGCACACCGGTGACATCCGCCCGGGCAAGGCCAGCCTCGGCTCCTGGGTCACTTACGGCCTGGGCACCGCGAATCAGAACCTACCCGGATACGTGCTGCTGTTCGAAGCGGGCCCCCTCGGTGGGGCCGCCAATTACTCCAACGGTTTCCTTCCCGCGGCGTTCCAGCCCACGCGGCTGCGCGACCGCGGGGCACCCGTGCTCGACTTGTTGCCCCCCGACGAATTTGCGCCAGGCCAGCGCGCCTCACTGGACCTCATTCAGCAACTCAACCTCCGTCATCTCGAGGGGCGGCAGGGCTACAGCGAACTCGAAGCGCGGATCGCCTCCTACGAGCTGGCCTATAGCATGCAATCCGCCGCTCTTGACGTCGGCAACCTCGACGCGGAGCCACAGCGCGTGGGTCAAAGCTACGGCCTGGAGGATGGCGACAAGCGCACCGTCAGCTTCGGTCGCAAGTGCCTGCTGGCCCGACGCCTCGTCGAGCGGGGTGTGCGGTTCGTGCAAATTTATGACATGCCTGACAAGGACGGCTGGGACGCCCACGACAAGCTGACGAAAAACCACCCTCCCCGGGCCCGCTGGACCGACCAGCCCATCGCGGCCCTGATCGACGACCTCAAACAGCGCGGCTTGCTGGATACCACGCTCGTCGTGTGGGCCAGCGAATTCGGCCGGACTCCGATGATGCAGGGGGACAGTGGCCGCCAGCACAACTCCGCCGGCTTCACCGTCTGGATGGCCGGGGGCGGCGTGCGGCCCGGAGTCCACATCGGCGCCACCGATGAGATCGGCCTCACGGCGGTCGATCGGCCGCACCCCTTCCGCGACCTTCACGCCACCATCCTCGCGGCCCTGGGCCTCAGTCACGAAGACCTCGGCTTCGAGGCGAGCGGGCGCATCGAACGCCTCACCGGCGTCGCCGGCACCGCGAAACCCGTCCCCGGTGTATTGGCATAAGCGGGGCGGAGGATCTGCGATGAAATCCCGCATAACCATTGGCCGCCTGTTCTTCCTCGCGATTGCCGGCTTGACAGCCGGGATGGGCAGCGCCTTGGCCGCGGCCGAGGAAGCAGGCCACCCCCTCAAGCAGGGCGATGCGGTCACCCTCGGCGTCCGCGAAGGTGTCGTCACCACGCTCGATACCCTGCCTTACGTGGAGAGCGAATATACGAAGCGGTTCAAGTTCGACTCGTACGACAACCCCAAACTCAAGCAGCTCCGGGACCGCTACCACCTGGACGAAGTCGTCGCGCCCGGCAAGACGGAGTTCGACCGCCAGGTCCTGCTACTGAACTGGGTGAACCATCGGTTCAAGAAGTTCGGCAAGCCCTCCTCGCCCGCCCGCGGGGCGCTGGACGTGCTGGCGGCGGTCGACGAGGGCCACTCTTTCTTTTGCGCCCAATACGGCGACGTGCTGGTGTCGGCCGCAGCCAGCCTCGGGTGGGTGGACCGCCCTCTGGCCCTGCGCCGTCCCGACAGCCGCGGCCACGGCTCGACCGAGCACACCTCCACCGAGATCTGGTCCAACCAGTACCGCAAGTGGGTGCTGTTCGACCCGACCTTCGCGATGTACGTGGAAAAGGACGGCGTGCCGCTCAGCGCCTATGAGTTCAGGCAGGAATGGTTCTACCACGACGCGAAGGACGTGGTGTTCGTGCTGGACAAGGACCGCAAGCGCTACCAGAAGTCGGACATGCCCGTCGCCCGCGGGCATTTCGCGGACTTCGGGGACCTGGCCTTCGACGCCGGGGCGACCGACGTCTACGCATTCATCGGCTACGTCCCCAACACCGACCTGTTGGACCGGAGCTCGGACTGGGGAAACATGTTCATCACGCAGGACAAGCTGTGCGACGGGACACCGTGGCACAAGCGGACGGTGCCTGCCGACCCGGCCCGCGACCCCTATTTTCCGCTCAACCAAGCCTCCCTGACACTCACCACGGAAGGCCCGACCCTCCGCGTCCGGCTCAAGACCCTGACGCCTAACTTCAAGACGTATCTGACCCGCGTCGACGGGGGCGAATGGAACCCCGAGGGCGAAACTTTCGCGTGGGTCCCGCGCACCGGCGCCAGCCGCCTGGAAGTCAAGGCGGTCAACCGTTTTGGCATCGACGGCCCTACCGCCACGGTCGAACTCGAACTCAAGACGCGCAAGAAGGACGTAGGCGCGCACGGCTCAAAATGAGTCGTCCCCCGCACCCAGTCACATACCAGGACCGCTTCTGGTGGATGGAAGGAAGGCAGTGAGCCCGACACCCGAAATGACCGCCGCGCTACTGAGTTATCAATTCGACCACGCCCGCGCATTGGAGCGGCGGCGGCGTATGGCGGCGCTCTGGCTGCGGCTGTTTGGTTGCGCGATCTTGGTACTCGCGCTCAGCGAGGTCGGCAGGGCGGTAGTTCGTTCCGTAATTTTTCACAGGGACAGAGCGGCGGTCAACGGGTTGCTGGCGTGCAGGGCGGCTTTCTGGGCGGCGGTAGCCGCGGTGACCTGGACGGCGGCTTCCCACGTGCAAAGGGGCGGGTCGAAAACCTTCATGGCGACGATGCTCGCCGCCTTAATAGTCGAAGGATTGCTGGGGCTTCTCATCGCGGCGAAAGTCAGCCACATCGTTGCGTACGACCGTCGACGGTCTTTCCACGTGCTACGGGTGGTATTGGGCCAACTGTCGGTCCTGGTCACTGCCGCCGGGGTCCTTGGCGTTGCGCTCCAGCAGATGCTCGTGCTTCGGCGTTTCGAACGATCGGGGGACCAGCAGAAGCCACCGGCATGAGTCGGCTTGCCTATCTCGTTTCCGCCACCCGTTTATCGCGCCGTTGACATCGAACGTC
>JAQGHH010000052.1 GCA_028288945.1 Phycisphaerales bacterium | reverse complement strand
GCCATCAGTAAAGCCTTCGGCTGGCTGCGCGATCATGTGGAATGCAATGATCCGCTCGTGCGGTCGGTCCATGGAATGATGGCGGCGGAATTCGGCGTCGACGAGCCCGCCGCCGCCTTGGATCACTTCAAGTGGGCCGCCAAGAGCATGCCCAACAGCGGCTACCCACGCGAATGGAAAGCATTCCCCGCATTTGCCTACGTCTACTCTCTCCTGCCGGTGTCTCAGAGCAAGTCGTCGCGAGCCCTCCCGATCGATAACGCCCGGCTCGACGAATTCCGCACTTCGTTCGCGGACATCGCCGGCGCCAGGTTCATCGGCGCATCGGAAAAGTGCGACGCGGCTCGCACCTACCTCGAACGCCGTGCCGAAGCCCATGGCCAGGAATTCAACCGCGAGCAGGAATTCAACCCCCTCTTCTCCGCGCTGGACAAGGCTTATCCCGGGGCGTTCGAGCCGCTGGTGCTCAAAGGCAGGTTCTATGTCGATTTTGCCTGGGACGCCCGCGGCGGAGGCTGGGCCACAGACGTGGCCGACGACGGCTGGAAGCTGTTCGCAAAGCGCCTCGCCATCGCCGAGCAAACGCTCACAAAAGCCTGGGAAATGAATCAGTCCGACCCCCGCGCCGCCACGATCATGATCACCGTCGCGATGGGCGCGAGCAAGGAACGCCCACAAATGGAACAGTGGTTCAACCGCGCCATGCAGGCCGACCCCGACAACTTCGCCGCCTGCGAGGCCAAGCTGGTCTATCTCGATCCCCGTTGGCACGGCAGTCTCAAGGACCTCGACGCCTTCAGCCGCGAATGTCGCGACACGCACAACTATATCGGCCGCATCGCCCTCATGTACGTCAGAGCGCAGCGGACCATCGCATGGGTCGCGCCGTCACCCGCCGATTATCTGGGCGACCCGCACGTCTTTGATGACATCCGCCGCGTGTTTGAGGAGTACCAGGCGACGCGCACGCCGGACCCCGACGACATGGCCATGTACGCGGGATTAACCGCCTGCGTCGGACATTGGGCCGACGCCGACCGGATTTTCCAAGCCGTGCCGCCCCAGAACGGGCGAATCATTTATCTAAGTCCGACCATGGGTCGTCGGTACGAGGACCTGCGCAAAGAAGCGGCGCGTCTGGCCGCGGAGCCCGCGACCGCAAAGTAGCCTCAAGGTTGCTTTGCCCGCGGCGGTGGGCTACACCACTATCATGCCCGTTCGATACGTCCGTTGGATCGCGGCGATCCTCGCGCTGACCGCCGTTTACGCGTGCTTCTGCCACGCGCCCTTGATTTGGGACGGGGCGTTTCAATTCAACATCACGCTGGTCATGCAGCGTCCGTTTTGTTACCTGACGCGGTTCCACACATTTTTCCTCTGGTGGCCGACGGTCTGGGCGAGTCATGTCACGAATAATGTGACGGTATTACAAGCAATCTACGGCCTGCCGTTCCTGATGGGGCCTTTCGCGAGCGTGGCGCTGTCGTGGTGGGTCGTCCGGCGGCGCGCGCCGCATCTGGTCCTCTGGGCCGTCCTGGGAAGCTGTGCCGGCACGCTGCCCGGGCAGATCTTCGTCATCAACGACAGCATCTTCACGCTCCATCTTTTTTGGCCGGTGTTCCTGGGGCTATTCGTTCCGCTCAGCCGGCCCAAGCGCCTCGTGCTTGCGGTATTGGTGGTGTTTCAATTCGTGCATCCGCTGGGCGTGCTGCTCCTGTTGGGCGCGGCATTGTCTGCGGCAACCGTCGCCGCGATCGACCAAGGCCAACGCCGCCGGTTACTCATCGGTTGTGCGATCATGGCGGCACTGTGCGTCATGGCGCTGGCGAAGATCGAGATTACCAATCACAGCGACCATTACCGCGACGTCTACGCCCAGCAGGAGGCGACTTGGGCGAACGCCTGGCAGCGCTGGCGCGACGCGGTCGTCGGCTATCCGCTCAAGGGCCTGACCGGCATGTGGCTGGCGGGGGCGATGGCCTTCATCCGCGGCACGCTCCGCCGACGGCCGCAAGCCGCGCGCGTCATCGGCGCACTGGCGCTGCTGTGCGCGGCGCTCGGGACGGTCTACTGGCTCTACTGGTCGCACGTCCCGCTGTTCTGGTCGACCGCGATCGACTACCGCCGATGGGTCGGCCCGCTGACCGGCCCGTTCTTCGTTCTGGCGACGCTCGAAGTCTGCCGACACGCGTGGGTGAATCGAACGGCGCGTGCGGCAAAGCCGCCCAGGGAATTTGCGGCCGTCCGGCCTCACGCGCTTGTCGCCGCATTCTCGGCTGTGGAAAACGCCGCGGGCACTTCCACGATCGAATCGCCGCCCGTCGACGCTTCATCCGAAGACCGCGCGGATTCCCGCGCGCCCGACGTGGCCGAAACATCAGAGCCGGACACATTCCGCGGCCGCCTGGCGCTGTTCGCCGCCTGCACGTTTGCGCTGGTCCTCGGCATCCAATGTACGCAATGGGCCCGCCTCACTTCTCGTCTCATGGTCGCGGTCAAGAGTTACCCTTCGGTCATCGTCCCTGATTCGACGCCTCGGCTTTGGTGGACCTTCGTCACGCCGCTTCACCACTGGGCCACCGCCGATTACGTCATGGCCGTGCAAGGCAAGGCGCCCGCGAAAGTGATGGTCAATTCGGGCATGGAAGAAAACATTCGCGGCAACCCCCCGCGCTTACCCTATCGGGAGTGCTCCCCGCATCCCCCCGGCGAGACATTGCCCACGCCCGGCTCCGGCGGCTGGTTCGATTTCCGCCCGCTCCTCAAAGAATTGGCCAAGGAGCCGCTCCCACCCCCGCGCCCCACCACCGACCGCAGCAACCTGAAAACCGTCCAGAACTGATGGACCGACTAAGTTGCGTGTAAGCCAATGCCATTAATCGCTTTGCAATGCAAACGTGCCGGTCTGAACTCGGTCATTCACCTCACCCAACCACCCTACACGCCTTCAAACGCAAGGAAATTTATTGTCACCCGCAACGGACAAAAATACGCCGGGTAATAGCAGGTGTGAAACCAACAGCCGGTTTCGTGCGTATGCAGTCGGGTGTGCTCTGATCATGTCGCAAGAGTGACTGATGCCTCGGTCAACGAATGATGAGCGCCATAACGCGTTGTAGAGAGAAGACAACGCCCACTCCGCGCATTTGCGCGGATTAGTTGCATGAACATTTTCCGCGTGCCGGCGTCCAATGCCGCGGCGGAAAGCGGATCAGTCTGGGGAAGCGTCGAAGGGTGAGTGACAGGGCCCGGTTGCGAAAGCACCCGGGCCCTGTTCGTTTGGCGGCCATTGCCTACAATCTCCACCCCTTGGCCGAAGCCACCCAATCCATCCTCCTCCTCCATGTCACGGGCGAAGACCGCCCCGGCATCACCGCGTCGCTCACGCGCATCCTCGGCGGTCAGAACATCGAGATCCTCGACGTCAATCAGACCGTCATTCACAAGACGCTGCTTTTGGGAATGCTCGTGCGCATCCCGCCCAGCGTGGAATCCACCGCCGTCCTGAAAGACCTGCTCTTCACCGCCCATCACTCCGACCTGCGCCTGCGCATCACGCCCGTCGATGACGACCAGTACGACGCCTGGGTACAACGGCAGGGCAAGCCGCGGTTCATCCTCACGCTCCTGGCGCGAAGGCTCGCCGCCGAGCACCTCGCCGCGGTGTCGGCAGTAATCGCCGAGCAGGGCCTCAACATCGACATCATCACCCGCCTCTCCGGCCGCCCGCCGCGGATCGACGACGGCCGCCCGCGCCGCGCCTGCGTCGAGTTTTCCGTCCGCGGCCAGCCGCATGATGAAGACGCGCTCCGCGCCGCGCTGATGCAGTGCACCCATGAACACCCGATCGACATCGCCTGGCAGCGCGACAACATCTACCGCCGCATCCGCAGGCTCGTCGCGTTCGACATGGATTCCACGCTGATCCAGCACGAGGTGATCGACGAGCTGGCCCGCGAGGCCAAAGTGTACGAGCAGGTTTCGGCCATCACCGAAGCCGCCATGCGCGGCGAGCTGGATTTCGACCAGTCCCTCGCCCGCCGGGTCGCGCTGTTGAAGGGCCTGCCCGAGTCGACATTGCAGCGCGTCGCCGAGCGTTTGAATCTTACGGAAGGCGCGCAGCGCCTGATCGCCGCCCTCAAATCCTTCGGGTACAAGACCGCCATCATCTCCGGCGGCTTCGCCTACTTCGGCCGCCACCTCCAGGCGCGCCTCGGCATCGACTACGTCCGCACCAACGACCTGGAAATCGCCGACGGAGTACTCACGGGCCGGGTGAAAGGGGAAATCATCAACGCCCAGCGCAAGGCGCAACTCCTGGAAGAAATCGCCGGCCAGGAGAATATCTCGCTTCAACAAACCATCGCCGTCGGCGACGGCGCGAACGATCTGCCGATGCTCGCCGCGGCCGGCTTGGGCATCGCCTTCCACGCCAAGCCGCTGGTTGCCCAAAGCGCGAGGCATAAGATATCGACTTTGGGCCTGGACTCGATCTTGTACCTCATCGGGGTCCGCGACCGGGATTTGCTGGAGGAGAAGTAGGTTCGGCTCCGCCGAACATTTCTGTCGCCGGCGACAAGGGCGTCGCGTCGGCGCGGGTGCCGGAAGTTCTGCTATGCAGCAATCAGCGTTCGGCATTCAGCATTTCCCCCGAACGCCTATCATTCAAGCACCCGACCGCGATCACCGATCCTAAACGAAAATGAATGGATTCTTCGTGCAATACTTCCTCGCCGTCCAAACCCCCCCGGCCTCTTACTCCGGTGACGCCGTTGCCATCAGCCTGGCCCGGCTTTCAATCGCGATCACGCTGGGCCTCGCACTGGGCGCTGTCCGCGTCCGCGGCATTCGCCTGGGCGTTTCGGGCGTGCTCTTCTCCGCGCTGCTCTTCGGCCAGTTCGGCTTCACCATCGACCGCCACCTCCTCCAATTCCTCCGCGATTTCGCATTGATCGTCTTCATGTACGCCATCGGCCTCCAGGTCGGGCCGGGGTTTCTCGCGTCGCTCCGTGCCGAGGGACTTCGCCTGAATATGTTGGCGATCGCGGTACT
>JAQGHH010000043.1 GCA_028288945.1 Phycisphaerales bacterium | reverse complement strand
CGCGAGGCGGCTTGTTCCTTCGTCCGCGCCGCCAGCGCGTCCGCCGCGGCTTTCGCCGCCGACCGGGCGGCGTCCAGCTCGCGCACCTTCCCCGCAAGCGATTCCAACTCCGCCACCCGTGCGCGTGCCTGCTCGCGCTCGGTGTCGCGCGCTTCTTCGATTTTCAACTTCTTCTCGGCCTCGGCACGGACGGCCGTCGCCGTGTCCAAAAGCACCGCGGCCTGGTCGCGTTTTTTCCCGAGCGCGGCGCCTTCGGCGCGCCGGCGCTGGACCTGCGTTTCGGCCTCCACCAACGCCGCCGCCTTGCAGGCGCGCTGATGGGCGGTCTCTTTCATCGCGAACTCTTCGCGGCGCGCCTCCCATTGCCGCAGCTCTTTGGCCGCGGCGTCGCGGTCGGCGATCTTCAGCTCGTCGCGCTTGCCCGCGGCGAGTTTCTCCTGCGCCTCTTTTCGCGCCGCGCGCAGGCCGCCCGCCTGTTCGCGCGTTTTGGCTAGCGCGGCGAGCGCCGCCTCGCGCGCCGCCGCCAGCTCCTCGGCATTGGCCTTCCCCGCGGAGAGGAGGATTTCCGCCTGCCCCCGCCGGGCCGATTCGATTCCTTCCCGAACGCCCGCCGCTGATTCTTTCAGCGCTTGCTCGATCCGCGCGTACGCCTCGACCTGGAACAGCGCCTCGAGGATCGCCTGGCGGTCGGCGGAGTTGGAAACCAGCAATTTCTGAAACTGCCCTTGCGGCAGGAGCACGACCTGCCGGAACTGGTCGGCCCGAAACCCCATCAGCCGCTCGACGTGCTCGTTCACCTTCGCCCAGCCGTCTGCGAGAACGGCAAGCCCGTTCAAATCCGGATCGGCGGCGAGCAGCACACTGCCGTTGCCGGAGGGCCCCTCGGCATGTGCAACGTGCGGGGTGGTCGGCGCAGGCGCGGCTCCGTCGGACACATCCGCCGTCGAGACAGGGGCGTTCGGCGGAGCCGAACCTACGGGGGAGCGCTTCCAGAGGGTGGCCTTGGGCGGTTGGCGCACGGTGCCTTCGCCCCGTTTTTTGGGGCGTTCGTATTCGGGCGAACGGATCGCGATATAGACTTCCTCGCCCAGGGCGAATTCGAAGGTTACCTCTGTCGCCGCCGCGGGGTCGGCATGGTCCGAGCGAAGCTGCCGGCCCTGCCGCCCCGGGCCGGTGCTTTCGCCGTAGAGCGCGAAACAGATGGCGTCGAGGATGCTCGTCTTCCCCGCGCCGGTCGGCCCGTGGATCAGGAAAAATGAGCGGCCCTTGAGCTCGGAGAAATCGAAGACCTGCTCGCCGGCGTAGGGGCCGAAGGCCCGGAGGGTGAGGCGGAGAGGCTTCACGGACGCCCCTTTCTCAAGGAGGCTGTCCGCGAGGAGGAAATGCAAATTGCAAATTGCGAATTGTAAATTGTAAATTGAAGTGTGGCCGGCGCGGAATTTCCTCTGCCAATTTGCACTTTGCAATTTGCACTATGCAATTTGCAATTGCTACCCACGCTGCTGCGTCGATCGTTCAAGCCACGCGCTCTCCCTATCACGACGACCTCTCCTTCGCCCGCATCTCCTCGACCACTCCCGCAAACGCCGATTCCTGCGGCGGGCCCAGGTCCTGCGCCGTCACGTGCCGGAAAAAGGCGCGGAACAGCTCCAGGTCCGTCGCCTTCCGATGGTCCAGCCGGGCGACGCCCGCGTCGTCGAGCTTGCGCTCGACGCGCTTGAGCTCCGCGACGTTTGGATAAAGCTCGCGCAGGCGGCCGACGGCGTCGAGCACGGGGCCCTGGTCCAGCAGCGTGACCTCGAGGTAATCTTCCTTGCCGTTGGATTCGGGCGATGGTGCGAGCAGGTCAGCCAGCAGGCCGGATATGCGACGGACCTCGCGCCGCGGCGAGAAGGCGATCGCCTCGCAACGGCAGACGCCCTGGCCGTCCATCTCGACCACGGTCACCGATTTGGTCTGGTCCGCCTCGTCGAACGAATACTTCAGCAACGAGCCCGAATAGCGCACCGCGCCGGCGCCGTTCCCGGACAGCACTTGCGGGCGGTGGAGATGGCCGAGGGCGACATAGTCGAACCCCGCGAAGCAGGAAACATCAACCGTCCCGGCTCCGCCGACGCTCAGCGGCCGCTCGCTTTCGCAGCCCGCGCCGCCGGCGACGAACGCGTGCGCGACCAGGATGCTGCGGACGCCGGCAGGGTGACCGGCGCGGATGCCGTTGACGATCGCGCGCATCGCGCTGTCGTGATCCACCACCGCGTCGCTCGCCAGGCCGCAGCGCACCGTAGACGGCTCGGCGTAAGGCAGCGCGTACACGTGCACCGGGCCGTGGGCGTCGTTAAAAATGATCGGTTCGCACTGGCTGACGAACTGCCCGCTCACGTAAAGCCGACGCCCCGCGAGCAGGCGCGCCCCAAAGTGCAGCCGGCCCGGCGAATCGTGGTTCCCGGCGATCATCACCACCGGAATTTCCAAATCCAACACCAGCCGCGAGAGCACATCGTCCAAAAGCCCCACCGCCTCCGGCGGCGGCACGGCGCGGTCGTACACATCCCCCGCCACGAGCAGTGCATCGGGCTTCACCTCGCGGCAAAGGTCCACGAGCTGCTCCAGCACGTGCGCCTGATCGTCGGTCAGGTGCCCGCCATGAAACAACCGGCCCAGGTGCCAGTCCGCCGTGTGAATAAAACGCAACACAGTCCTTTCGAAATTCTCGGCCGCGGGATTGTATCGCGAAGAGTTCGGTAGCCGTAGGGGTGGGGGGTTCGGAAGAGAAAGAGTAAAGAGTAAAGGGTGAAGAGTAAAAGTAAGGGCATGCGTGGGCTTACTTTTACTCTTCACCCTTTACTCTTTACTCTTTCTTGTCCCGGCCCCCGAACCCTACCCTCCCTCTCCCGCACCGACTACACTATCAACATGAAGCCCCAGACGCTGATCCTCCGCACCGCCGGGACGAATTGTGACGCCGAGACGGCTTACGCTTTTGAGCTCGCCGGGGCCGGTTGTGAGAAGGTGCACATCAATCGGATTTTGGAAGAGCCTTCCATCCTCGACCGGTTTCAGTTGCTCGCCTTTCCCGGCGGGTTCAGCTACGGGGACGACATCGCCGCGGGGCGCATTCTCGCCAACCAGATCGCCCAGCACCTGCGGGATGATCTCTACCGCTTCGTCGAGTCCGGCAAGCCGGTCATCGGGATCTGCAACGGGTTTCAGGTGCTTGTGAAAACCGATCTGCTGCCCGGCCCGCTCGCGGGCCGGTCGGGGCAGGCCTGCACGCTCACCCACAATGATTGCGGACGGTACGTCGACCGCTGGGTGCGTCTTGCTCCACGCGGACAAAAGTGCATCTGGACCCGCGGCGTCGGCCCCCTCGAATTGCCCATCGCCCACGGCGAAGGCAAGTTCATTCCGCCGGACGAAGCCTACCGCCAGGCCCTGCGGGATAACGACCAGATCGCCCTCGTCTACGTGAAAGCCGACGGCTCTCCCGCCAACGGCCAGGCCCCCGACAACCCCAACGGCAGCGTGGACGACATCGCCGGCGTGTGCGATGCCAGCGGCCTGGTCTTTGGCCTCATGCCCCATCCCGAGCGCTACGTCGATCCCACCCAACACCCCGCCTGGACGAGCATGCGACCGCTCGCCGTCAGCGGCCAGGGACTGCAAATCTTCCGCAACGCCGTCGCGCATGCCCATGAAGCGGTTGGCGCTGGCGTGTAAAGAATTCGTTTGCATTTTGTTTGTGTTTAATAATCACCAAGTCGGGAACCGCAGCATTTTGCGCTTGCGGATGAGCTCGCTTGCGCGTAAAAGCGGGGCCTCTTTGGCGGATGTGAGGGCGAATCAGAGGGTCGGGTCAGACGGTCAAATCGACGTTCGCGACACCCCTTCCGATTTTCCTGAGTTTGTTGCAAGCTATTGGATTACAGAAATTTACGGAGAAGCACACGGGAGATTTGCGAGCCTCCCAATTTGCCTATTCCGCATTTAAGGCTGAGTCCCTTAGAGTACCGCTTGAGTTTGGCAGAGTACTGCCTTACGAATTGTTTTTATGCCCGGCCAGACGTTCTGGCGGGGCGAATCGCGGACGGAGCCGGAACGTCAGGGGTTCCTTCCAGTTCGCGCGGGCCACGAACCGCAACGGCCCGGGGCATGAGCCCAACCCGTGGGAATAGGGTGTCCCGCGGGCGAGTCATCTGCTTCTAGAAGGAGGCTAATCTATGTTGCGGAAAGGAATCGTTATCGCGGCACTGTGCCTGTTGCCCGCTGTCGCCAGCGCGCAGACCGCCCGTGGCCCGTTCGAGTTGACCGTCGGCGGCACCGGCGCTAACGGCCCGGATTTCAACGGCTTTACCGCCGCCATTAATCTCGGGCTCGGCTACTACTTCAACGACAACTTCGAGTTGGGCGTGCGTCAGTCGGCTGCCTACAGCGACATCGCCGGCGAGTCGTGGGATGCGTCGACCCGCATCGCCCTCGATTACCACCTCCCCCTGGGTGATCAGGGCCAGTTCGTTCCGTACCTCGGCGGCAACATCGGTTACGTGTACGGCGACGCCGTCCACGACACCTTCGAAGCCGCCCCCGAAGCCGGCCTCAAATACTACGTCAATGCCACGACGTTCGTGTTCGTGTCAATCGAGTACCAGTTCTTCTTCGACAACCACTCGACGACCAAGGCCTTCTCCGACGGCCAGTTCATCTACGGCCTGGGCGTCGGCTTCCGGTTCTAAGTCAGTCGGTATTCCAACCGAATGAAGCACAGAGGCGGCCGAAAGGCCGCCTCTTGCATTGGGAGGAGGTTGAAGGGTTCAGGGGTGGAGTGCGAGCGTCTTCACTTTTCACTTTGCATTTTGCATTCAATTCGATTGCCGGATGGTGAATCGAATTGAATGCAAAGTGCAAAAGTCAAAATGGCGGACGGAGACGGCCTTCCTTTTCCTGAACCCTTGAACTCTACCTGCTCATCCCAGCAAACTCCTCCATCTTCCCGTAGTCATTCCTCCACGTCGTGTACATGTACCCCACCACGCCTTTCACGCCCTTGGCCGATGCCAGCCAGTTCATCCAATCCGACAGCGGCCCGTCGTAATACCCGGCGATCACCTGCGGGTTCCCCCGGTCCGCGAAGAACTTCAGCGACTGTTCCCGCTTGTCGTAATTCCAATTCAGCACCACCACATCTTTCTCAAGCCCGTCCCACGAATCCGTCCACGGGCCGTTGACCAGGTAATACGGCCCTTTCACCGCGTTGTGGTACGGGTCAAACATGTCGCCCCACACCGCGGCTTGCTGCGGACGAAGAAGCTTCGTGCATTGCTTTAGGTTTTCCGCCAGCATTTTGCCGGGAGTCTCATGCCGCTTCTGGCACGACTCGTCCCAGTTGCAGCAGCGGAACTCATCGTGCGACATCATGTAGAGCGGCGCGCCCCACAGTTCCTTCATGCGCTTCGCCTGATCGGCCAGGATTTCCATCGTCCTGGGCTCGGAGATACACGCGGCCACCTGCCCGTCGTAAACGATCGCCGGGTGATACCACGAGACCCGCAGCCGCGTTCCATCCGGCAATTTGGTATGAATCGTCGGCGCCTCGTGCCACGCCTGAAATTCCCCCGCCCACGGCGTATTGCCCATGTGCGGATCGACCAGCTTCTCGTAATCCGTCCCCTCGACGTACGTCTTGCCCGCGCCGTCCGCCTTCACCACACACGGCGCGCCCTCCCGCCGCAGCAGGTTCACCAGCCCGGCCTCTTCGATCGCCCAGTCCTTCCACGCAAGGCCGCCGTGCAGATCGTTCCACACGCCGAAGTAGACGTTGACTTCGCTGTGGTCCAGCGAGTTAAAGACCACATCGTGCCGCGTCCAGTCCTGCGTCGGCTTCACGCCCAGGTTCTGCCACTGCATGCTGGCGTCCCCCTCCGCCATCGCCTTGATCTCCGGCTGCGCCTTGAAATCCTGCGTCTTGATCTTCACGGAAACGTGATAGCACCGGAACGGCGACACCTTCATCTTGAAAACCATCCGTGCCGGCCCCTTCCCTTCCCGCACGGTCGCGACGCCATTCTCAATGGCGACGCTGTCATCCTTAAACGACACCTTCCCAAATGCCACCGGCGGGTCCGCGACGACGTTCGCCTCGCCCCCTTTCACTACGAACAGCGCATCCTTCACGGGAATCCCCTCGACCAAATTCGGATCGCGGTTGAGCAGGTCATTCGAATACCCGATCGGAAACACCGCCGGCACGATCTGCATCTTCAATTCCGCGGCGATCTGCTTCACGCGCTGGCAATTCTTGAAATACTCTTTGGGCAGGTCATCAAGCCGCGAGAACTTGGAATCCGCCAGCAGCACGTGCGAATACCCCACCGCCGCCGCCCGCTTCCAGATCTTCTCGAGCTGATCGATGTTGGTATCGACGAGCAGATTCGTCGGGTAGTACAGCCAAAGCGCCGGCTTCTCCTGTGCCCCGGCGGGATGGGCAAAAAAGCCCAGCGAAAACAAAGCCAGCAAAAGCGCGCGGAAGGTTCGCATGCGGTCACCTCAAAAAGACGGCGGAAGTAAGTGAAACAAGCCTCGCAGATTGATACCGACGCGCGAGCGGGCCGTGGAAGTGAAACGCTTCTTCTTCCAACGTAGGTTCGGCTCCGCCGAACGCTCCTCCTTGCATTACTCCCTTTCCCTCGTACTCGGGGGGAGAGGGCAGGGGTGAGGGGACCAGAGAACCCCAGCGTTGCGACTCCACCGCGTCCTTTGACACGCCGCGCCACCCCTCGGACAATCCCCGCCATGCGCTCCACCACTTCACTTTCTCTTCCCGTCCTCATCGCGATCATGCCGCTCGTCTGCCTCACCACCCTCTCCCGCGCCGACGAATACAAATACGGCCCCGACTCCGAAATCCAGGACGTCCCCCACGGCGTCGTCACCAAACACGAACTCGTCAGCGGCAAAGCCTACCCCGGCGTTCACCACGACTACTGGCTCTACGTTCCCGCCCAATACGACGGCAAAACCCCCGCGGCGGTCATGTTTTTCCAGGACGGGGGCGGGTTTGAAAACCCCAAGGGCGCATTCCGCGTGCCCGTCGTTTTTGACAACCTCATCGCCAAAAAAGAAATGCCCGTCACCATCGCCATCATGATCAACCCCGGCGAGCTGCCGCCGCTGGAAGCGGGCAAGCAACGTCGCGGCGAGCGCAGCTACCAGTATGACACGCCCACCGACCGCTACGCCCGTCTGCTCATCGAAGAAGTGCTGCCGAAGGTTTCCGAGCAATACAAGCTGACGGACGACCCCAACCTCCGTGCCATCTGCGGCACCAGCTCGGGCGGCATCTGCGCGTTCACCGTCTGCTGGGAACGGCCGGATGCCTTCCGCCGGGTGCTCAGCTCCATCGGCTCCTTCACCAACCTCCGCGGCGGCAACCAATACCCCGATCTCGTCCGCAAGACCGAGCCCAAACCCATCCGCGTCTTCCTGCAGGATGGCGAGCAGGACCTGAACAACTTCGCCGGGAGCTGGTGGATCGCCAACCAGGACATAGCCGTCGCCCTGCAGTTCGCCGGGTATGACGTGCGCTTCGACAAGGGCACAACGTCCCACGATTCCAAGCAATCCGGCCCGCTCTTTCCTGAGGCGCTCAAGTGGCTATGGCGCGATTATGGTAAACCCATTGAAAAACCGGTGAACACGAAGCAGCCGATTCAGGACGTGCTGATCCCGGGCGAGGAATGGCAGGTGGCCGCCGAGGGGTACAAATTCACCGAAGGCCCCGCCTCCGACTCCGAGGGCAACGTCTATTTCACCGACATCCCGGACAACAAGATCTTCCGCATCGACTCAAGCGGAAAGGCCGCCCCGTTCGCCGAGAACACGAACGGCGCTAACGGCCTGAAGATCGGCCCCGACGGCCGGCTCTATGCCTGCCAGGGGAAGGCCGGCCGCGTGGTCGCGTATGACACGAAGAGTGCGAAGGAGGAAGTGATCGCCGAGGGGATCAAGGACTGCAATGATCTGGCCATCACGCACGAAGGCGCGATTTATGTCACCGCGCCGCTGAAGGGCGCCGCCGGCCCCGGGCAAGTCTGGTACATCTCGCCCACGCACGAAGCGAAGATGGTGGACGAGACCATCACCTTCCCCAACGGCATCGGCCTCACCCCCGACCAGAGCCAGCTCGTCATCGATGACACCCGCGGCGTAAACTTCTTCGCTTTCCAAATCGCCCCCGACGGCTCCCTCAAACACAAAGAGCCTTACTACACCGCCCAAATCCCCGCGATGCAAAAAGACAGCGGCTCCGACGGCCTCTGCATGGACACGCAGCGCCGCCTGTACGTGACGACACACCTGGGCGTGCAGGTCTTCGACGAAGGCGGCCGCGTGGTGGCGGTCATCAGCAAGCCGCAGGATGCGAAAGTCCGCAACGCCTGGCTCAGCAACGTGACCTTCGCCGGCCCCGGCCTAAACACCCTCTACATCACCTGCGGCGACAAGGTGTACAAGCGCAAGACCAAGGCAAAAGGCTTCCTAGGTTTCCAGGCGCCGGTAATGCCGGACGGCAAGCCGTAGTAGTCCAACCGATCTAAAATGCTCCGTGAGGTTCGGAGCCGCGGCGTGTCGGCCCGGTCGAACCATAGGTCCGGGCTGCTCCACTTTGCGCGTACGGGGTGATCACCGCCCGTTTCCATTCCCACGCTTCTTACGCCCCGCCGGGGCTGATTACTTATCGCTGTCACTTTCCCACGGCTCGCGCCGTGGGCTAAGTTCTTGCGCCCCTCCGGGGCTGGTGCGGGGGCGCACCCCTCGACAACCCGTTCGCCGCGACGTGGTATGCATAATGCGGCAGCCGCCGGACACTTTTCTTTTACGAGCGAGTAACGATGCACGCGAT
>JAQGHH010000021.1 GCA_028288945.1 Phycisphaerales bacterium | reverse complement strand
CGGCGAAGCGCACGGCGCGGAGCATGCGCAGGTGGTCTTCGTTGAAGCGGGCGTCGGGGTCGCCGATGGCGCGCAGGAGGCGGGCCTTCAGATCGTCGCGGCCGCCGACGTAGTCGATCACCTGGTCCTCGAGCGGTCCTTCGCGCAGCGGGTCGAGGAACAGGCCGTTGATCGTGAAGTCGCGGCGTTTGGCGTCCTCCTGGGCGGTGGTGAAGCGCACGGCGGACGGATGGCGGCCGTCAACGTAGGGAGCGTCGACGCGGAAGGTCGCGACTTCGATGGCGCTGCCGCCCCGGCGGACGAGGATCACGCCGAAGGCCGCGCCGACCGCCTGCGTGTTCGAAAAGAGCGACCGCACGCGCCCCGGCGGGGCGTCCGTCGCGACGTCCCAATCCTTGGGATCGCGCCCAAGCAGCAAATCCCGCACGCACCCGCCGGCAAAGTAAGCGACGTGCCCGGCGTCGCGCAGCCGCGTGAGGATGGCGAGCGCGTCGGACCGGCCGCCCCGGAGGTTTGGCGGGGCGGGTTGGTCTGCGTCTGTCGGCGGTTGAGGTTCCTCGGGCATGTCATGCAAACATTAACCGCAGATGGCCCGTGCCGAAAAGATGTCTTGCAGGACATCGCGAACCCTTCCCTAATGAATTCTCCTGACGTTTCTACCTTGGCGGCCTTAGCGTCCTGGCGTTCATTCTTTCGCCTGAATGCCCAAGAAGTGCAACACATTTGCCGTTAGGTTCGCGATACCCGGTCCGTCTAATTTGCCCGTTGCTGTTGTACCGGCCCTTGCTCCTCATTGGGCCGGCGGTAGAATCGCCGGCCCGTTTGACGGCTGCAACCCTATGGGGTGGCTGAGTTTGGTGGAGGGGCTTTTCGCGGTTCCACGCGGAGGAATACAGGCGTGATTTCGGTTTCCAACCTCACGAAGGCCTACGGCAACGTCCTGGCCGTGGACCGGGTCAGTTTTGAAGTCAGCAAAGGGCAGGTGATCGGATTCCTCGGGCCCAACGGCGCGGGGAAATCGACCACCATCCGCATGCTCACCTGCTACCTCCCCCCGACCAGCGGCGGGGCCACCGTCAACGGCTTCGACATTTTCCACCAGTCTGAACAGGTGCGCGAAAGCCTCGGCTATCTGCCCGAAAGCTGCCCACTCTACACCGAAATGCGGGTGGAAGAATACCTCGAGTTCCGGGGGCGATTGCGGAAGATGGACCGCGCGACCCGCCGCAAGCGGATCGATTATGTCATCGAGCGCTGCTGGCTTGGCGCGGTGCGCCGCCGGCCGATCGGGCATCTTTCCAAGGGATTTCGCCAGCGCGTCGGCCTGGCCGATTCGCTGCTGCACAACCCCGCCGTGCTGATCCTTGACGAGCCGACCGTCGGGCTCGACCCCACGCAGATCATCGAAACCCGCAAGCTCATCAAGGAACTGGGCGGGCAGCACACGGTCATGCTTTCCACGCACATCCTGCCGGAGGTCGAGGCGGTGTGCGACCGCGCGATCATCATCGCCGCGGGGCGGATCGTGGCGCAAGGTTCGCCGGATGAATTGCGGGCGAGCCGAAGGCTCCAGGCGCGGGTGCTGGTTGAATGCCGCGGGCCGGCCGAACCGGTGCGGGCCGCGCTGCTCCGCGTGAGTGGTGTGAGCAAAGTTGATGTGCTCGACGGGCAGTCGGGCAGCCCCGATAAACATTATGTAACGGTCGCCATCCGGCCCAAGGAAGCGTACGACGTGCGCGAAGAGGTCGTCCGCACCGTCACGCAGAACGGGTGGGCGCTGCGTGAAATCCGGCTCGAGCATGCGACGCTGGAGGAATTCTTCGTGCAGGTGACGGCGAATCAGGCGATGGGGAGCATCGCGCGGGCGGCGGACCACGAGGACAAGGGTTCGCCCGGCAAGGGCAAGGGTTCCGGGTTTGAAGCCATCGGAGCGAAAGGGGGTGCCGAGTGAATCGCGCAACCGTAATCGCCCGCCGGGAGCTCAGCAGCTATTTCTATTCGCCCATCGCGTATGTGGTGATGACGCTGTTCCTGGCGGTGTGCGGGTTTTTGTTCTTCCGCGATTTTCAGCCGGGCCAGCCGGCGGGGATGCGGAATATTTTTGACAACATGGTCTGGCTGCTGGTCGTGGCGGTGCCCGTGCTGTGCATGGGCCTGCTCGCCCAGGAATGGGCCAGCGGCACCATCGAAACGCTCATGACCGCGCCGCTGCACGAGACCGAAGTCGTCGTCGGCAAGTTCCTGGGCGCGCTGGCGTTCTTCGTCGTGCTGCTCGCGCCCACGCTGTTCTACGTCGTGGTGCTGAAAGTCTATAGCTCGATGGACTTGGGGCCGATTTTCAGCGGGTACTTGGGCATATTGCTGGTCGGGGCGCTGTTCGTTTCGATCGGGCTGTTCTGCTCGTCGCTGACGCGCAGCCAGGTGGTCGCGGCGGTCGCCGCGGTCGCCATTTTGTTCGTGCTCACCGTCGCCCCGTATCTTCTTCAATTGCAATTGTCGTCGCTTTCGTCGTTCTGGCGCAAGGCCACCGACCAGGGTGTCTACACCCGTTACGTCGATTTCAGCAAGGGCACGATCGACTCGGGCCACGTCGTCTTTTTCGTGGCCGCGACGGGCGTGTTTTTGTTCCTGACGACCAAGATCCTCGAATCGCGGCGATGGAAGT
>JAQGHH010000019.1 GCA_028288945.1 Phycisphaerales bacterium | reverse complement strand
CCTTGCTGCGGTCCGTGGCCCTTCAGAACGCCGACAGCATCCTGGCCGCCCGTCTGCGGGCGGAGCAGGAGTTGATCGAGGCCAAGGAATCCCTGCGCCAAAGCGAGGAACGGCTCCGCGCCGTGTTCAACCAGGCCGCCATTGGATTCGCCGTCGCGGGTTTGGACGGGCGGTTCGAGCAGGTGAACCGGCGGTTCCTCGAGATCGTCGGCTACTCGTTTGCCGAACTCCAACACCTTACCTTTCTGGACGTCACCCACCCGGACGACCGGCAACGAGCGCGGGATCAGTCGCAGCAGCTCGTCGCCGGGGAAATTACCGAGTTCGCGTACGAAAAACGCTTTGTCCGGAAGGACGGGTCGAGCGTCTGGAGCTTCGCGACAGTCACGCTGCTAAAAGACGCGGCCGGCCAGCCGACGCAGTTTATCGGCGTCATCGAGGACATCACGGAACGCAAACGCGCCGCCGAGGCGCTGCAGGTCCGCGAACGCGAGCTGTCGCTGATCTACGACAACGTTTCCGACGTGATCTTCTACCTCGGGGCGGAACCGGGCGGGCGGTTCCGTTTTCTGTCGGTGAACCCCGCGTTCCTGGCGGTGACCGGGCTCACGGCCGAGCAGGTGGTTGGCAAAGTCGTTCAAGAGATCATCCCCGAGCCGTCTTGTTCAATGGTTCTCGATAACTACGCGACCGCCATTCGCGAAAAGCGGACGGTGCGGTGGGAGGAAACGTCCGAGTACCCTTCGGGCAGGAAAGTCGGATTGGTGTCGGTGACGCCGATCTTCGACAGCGACGGGACCTGCATCAACCTCATCGGCACGGTCCACGACATCACGGAGCGGAAGCGGGAGGAGGAGCTGCGCGCCCGTTTGGCGGCCGTGGTCGAGTCGTCCGACGACGCCGTCATCAGCAAGACGCTCGAGGGGATCATCATCACCTGGAATAAAGGCGCCCAGCGGATGTTCGGCTATGCCGCCGAGGAGGTGGCCGGCAAGTCCATCACCATCCTGATGCCTCCGGACAGGGTCAGTGAAGAGGCGGTGATTCTGCAAAGGTTGAAGAGCGGCGAACGGGTTCAACATTACGAGACGATTCGCGTCCGGAAGGACGGAACGCCGTTGGATATTTCACTGTCTATTTCTCCGATCAAGGATGCCGCCGGGAACCTTGTCGGAGCTTCGAAGATCGCGCGCGACATTACGATGCAAAAGCGAACGGAGGAGGCGCTGCGGGACGAGACCCGCGTCCTGGAGCTCCTGAACAAAACGGGGGCCAGCATCGCCTCCCAGCTCGACCTGCAATCGCTGGTGCAATCGGTCACCGACGCGGCGACACAGTTGAGCGGCGCACGGTTCGGCGCGTTCTTCTATAACGTCGTCAACCAGCAGGGGGAATCATTCGTTCTCTTTACGCTCTCGGGGGCCCCGCGCGACGCGTTCGAAAAGTTCGGGCTGCCGCGCAACACCCCCGTGTTCAATCCGACATTCCGCGGCGAAGGCGTTGTCCGCTCCGCGGACATCACGCAGGACCCGCGGTACGGGACGATGACGCCCCACCGCGGAATGCCGCGCGGCCATCTGCCGGTGCGCAGCTACCTGGCCGTGCCGGTGATATCGCGCTCGGGCGAGGTGATAGGCGGCCTCTTTTTCGGGCACCCGGAAGCCGGCGTGTTCACGGAACGCACGGAGCGGGTGATGCGGGGCGTCGCGGCCCAAGCGGCCGTCGCGATCGACAACGCCCGGCTCTATGAGGACGTGAAGCGCGCTGCCCAAGAGCGGGAGCACTTGCTCGCGGCGGAGCGAACGGCCCGCACCGAAGCCGAACGGGTCAGCCTGATGAAGGACGAATTCCTCGCGACCCTCTCCCACGAACTGCGCACGCCGCTGAACGCGATCCTGGGCTGGTCGCAGATCCTGCGAACCCGCGATCATCGCGACGAGGAGCTTACCGAAGGCCTTGAGGTCATCGAGCGGAACACACGGGTGCAGACGCAATTGATCGAGGACCTGCTGGACATGAGCCGGATCATCTCCGGGAAGATCCGGCTGGACGTGCAGCGGGTGGACCTGCAGGAGGTGGTGAAGGCGGCCGTGGCGTCGGTGCGGTTGTCCGCCGACGCAAAGCAAATTCGCCTGCAAGTGGTGCTGGACCCACTGGCCGGGCCGGTACGCGGCGACCCGAACCGGCTGCAGCAGTGCTTCTGGAACTTGCTCTCGAACGCGATCAAGTTCACGCCCAAGGGCGGCACAGTGCAGGTGAGCCTGGAGCGGGTGAACAGCCACCTGGAAGTGTGCGTCATCGACAACGGCCAGGGGATCAAGCCCGAGTTCCTGCCGCATCTTTTCGAACGGTTCCGCCAGGCCGACGCGTCCACCACCCGCCGGCACGGCGGACTGGGGCTGGGCCTGTCGATCGTCAAACATCTCATCGAGCTGCACGGCGGCAAGGTCCGGGCCAAGAGCCCGGGCGAGAAGCAGGGTTCGACCTTCTGTATCGAGTTGCCGATGATGGTGGTCAACGCATCGGAGGCCGAGCACCGCCGGGAGCACCCCCGGAGCTTCATGCTGACCGCGCCCACGATCGACAACCCTTCGCTGAAAGGGATCACGGTGCTGGCGGTGGATGACGAGCCGGACGCGCGAAATCTCCTCAAGCGCGTCCTCGAAGACTGCGGCGCGAAAGTCATTCTCGCGGCATCGGCCCGGGAGGCGCTGGATCTGGTGTTGAAGGAACGGCCGGACATGATCGTCAGCGACATAGGAATGCCCGACGAGGACGGCTACGAATTCATCCGAAAAGTGCGGGCGCTAGGACCGGAAGACGGCGGCAAGACGCCCGCCGCCGCCCTGACGGCATTCGCGCGGGCCGAAGACCGGACCCGCGCTCTGCGGGCCGGGTATCAGACGCACGTCGCAAAGCCCGTAGAGCCGACGGAGCTCACGGCGGTGGTTGCCAGCCTCGCGATCAGACGTTGAATTGCAGGGCGGTTACGGGCGACCCGGCCGGGAACCGCGCAGTTCTTGCGAACTTCAGGGGCGCATGGGTCAAACGCCTTTCAGACTTCATTAACCCCGCCCCCATCTGCCCAGCCCCGGTCCGCAAACTCGAGCCGGTTTCCGAAACAATCGCTCATGTAAAACCGCACAATCGGCGCGGCCAAATCGTCGAACAGCGGCTGCGCATTGC
Source organism: Phycisphaerales bacterium (assembly GCA_028288945.1). Classification (GTDB taxonomy): domain Bacteria; phylum Planctomycetota; class Phycisphaerae; order Tepidisphaerales; family Tepidisphaeraceae; genus RYN-428. The sequence continues at coordinate 2,891 of JAQGHH010000019.1, read as the reverse complement.
CCCGCCGCAACCGCTCGGCCAACTCCATGATCCCATCAACAACAAAACACGGATGCGCCTTGAGGTTCGGCCGGAACGGCTCTTCGACGCCGAGATGCACCTGCCGCCCGTCGTTCAGGCGGAACCACACGCCACCCCGCGCCCGGAGCGCCGGGGGCTTTTCGATTTCCTCGAGTGCAAGCAGTTCACCGTAGAAAGCGCGGGCCGCGGATTCCTGCCCGGCCGGCATGGCTAGTTGAACGTGGTCCAGTGTCAGAATCATCCGTCAGCCCTGCTCCTTCGGCCCCATCGCCTCCTCCTCCAGAGCGTCTGCGTGAAGCTGCCGTCATCGTACACGGTGAACGCCACGCGGCCCAAAGAATCTTTGTAGCCATCGGTCTTGTGGAAGTCCGGGTCGATCACTCCATCGCCGCCGCGCCCCACGTCGAGGCGCGGCAAAGAAGGTCTCTTATGGACTTGTCAAGGAGCAGTCGCGTTCAGCCAACCCGGATGTTCGGGCGTCGGCCAGGTGCCGCCTGCATTGGCTGGTTACTCTGGCCCTACGTACTTTGGCCATACGCACACGATCAGTGGCGCGGGGTGCCGATGAGTGGAATTATTCCCCGGGTCGCCCAATACACGATCATAAAGGCCAGAGATAGCTCAATGATTGAAATCAGGAGAGCTAGTACGGCAAAATTTCTTGCTAAGCCTCTCCCGCGCGGAAGCGCCAGTATAAGAGCGGCTATAGACAACATGGCAATAAGTGCGGGGAGCATGAACGCGAGTATAAAGGCTACAACAAATGAACCGGCTTTAACTGCCAGCATAAATAGCCCGGCAATTGGCATAAAAGATAATGCGCAGAGAAGTTTTGTTCTCATTTCGATTGAATATCCAAATCTCATGTGACGCGTCCAATTCGAAGGCGAGATTTCTCAGTGTGAGCCCAAACATCCATGACGGGTGCGCGCCCGGTTCGCGTCAAGTAATCTTGAAAGGCGGCAAGATCTTTATATTCTGCGTCTGGAGCTGCTGGATCATTTTCTCCAAGGTTGGCGGGCAGTGACGGAGCGGAGTACGCCGTTGCGGTCGATCAGGTACATAGTGGGAATGCTCTGAATGGTATATTTTTGCGTCAGTGGATGCCAGCCCGAAGGCCCCGCGGGGCCGGACTCTGGCATCCCCACGGACGGATACCGTTCCAGGGGAACTCGATGTGCCGGCGGTCAGTCATGCATCCACCATTGCGGATACGGCTCATTTGCAACCTGTTCAGGTGTAAGCGACCCCGCGTTGGGCACATATCGAATGGGCATCCACTGCGTGTCCGAAAGACCGACCTGTATCGTGTGTAGCAACCGCACATGAATAGGAAGAATGCCGGGTCTTCATCGGCGTGATCGCGCGACTGGCGGATCATTTCTTTGTGAACCCATGCCGCTCCAGCCACCGTGCCGCGTCCGCGGGCCAGGTGCTCAGGACCGGGTCGTTGCCGCCCAGGCCAAACCCATGGGGACCGTGTTCGAGGACGTGCAGCTCGACGGGCACTTTGTTCTTTCGGCACGCCGCGGCGAAATTCAGGCTGTTCTCCACCGGCACTGCGCCGTCGTCCGCAGTATGCACGAGGAAGCACGGCGGCGTTTGCGGGGTCACCTGTTTTTCGTTGCTCATCAGGTCGATGAGCTGCGAATCGGGCTTGTCACCCAGGAGGTTCTGGCGGGAGCCGCCGTGGGTGAAAGGGTCGGTCATGGTGATGACGGGGTAGATCAGGATCGCCAGGTCAGGGCGGCAGCTGAGCTGGTCAACCGGGTCGGCGGCCTTGGGGTCGCCCGCGTCGAAATGAGTGGCGGCCGACGACGCCAAATGCCCGCCCGCCGAGAAACCCAGGACGCCGACGCGCTTGGGGTCAACGCCCCATTCGCTGCTATTTGCACGAACGCTGCGGATGGCCCGTTGGACATCGGTGAGTTCGACGGGATGGCGGTAGCCGTGGGAGCCCAGGCGGTACTTGAGGACGACGCTGGTGACGCCCAGGGTGTTGAGCCACCGGGCGATCGGCTCGCCCTCGTGGCCGGCGAGCCCGCCGTAGCCTCCGCCGGGACAGACGTCGAAGGCCGCGCCGGTGGCCTTGTCCTTGGGCGCGGGGTAGAGGGTGATGGTGGGGATGTCGAAATCCGCCGTGCCCTTCGCGCCGGGGGCGTCGCCCTGCCAGAGCCGGAGGGTTGGCGGTGTTGGCGCGGGCTGCGTTGGTGGATCTTCGGCACAAACCGCTCGGGCAAATGTGGCGAAGGCGATGAGGCCGAACGTGAGCAAGAGACGATGATGGGGCATGGGGTTCCTCGGCTTGGATTTCCCGCGCGGCGCGTGCGGGCACACGTATTACACGGAGACGGATGGTTCGTGGCGGTCCATGGCCAATGGCCAAAAGGGTCTTGATCGAGGTTTCCGGAACCACGCGAGCGACAAGCTTTGCCCTATGATAACAAGCGGGTGAGCATCATGAACTAAATCGAAGCCTTGGAACCGCCGCGGATCGACACGCCGAAGGGTGACGAGCGGGGCTGGAGTCGCGAGTACTCGGCATATTTGCGAATGCTACCCGAATTGCTCAAGGCATATCGCGGCAAGTACGTGGCCGTATATGGGGGGCAAGTCGTCGCCGTCGGCGACACATTCGCGGACGCCGCTTTGGCCGCGTACAAACGGCATGGCTATGTTCCGCTTCACGTGGACCTCGTCACCGATCAGGCGCCCCCGGTCGTTCGCATTCCGTCACCTCGCGTCATCACGTCCCATTGAATAGAGGACGCCGCACGCCGACGATTGATTGTCTCCGTTCCTCGCTCTCACTTTTCTCGCTCTCGGGTGCTTGACACATTCGGCGGGGCGCTGCTCCCTCCTCCGGTACT
>JAQGHH010000660.1 GCA_028288945.1 Phycisphaerales bacterium | reverse complement strand
CCCGCGCCGTCGGTGGCGGGGTCGGGGGTGCGCGTGTGGACGGGCGTCGAAATCTCAGGATTCTCGGCGCTCAGCAGGGTCTTCCAGTCCGTGGCGGAACTGGCCGGCGGGGTGGAGTCCGCCGTCTCTTCGGAATGGGACGGGCCAACGCCGGTGCCCGGAACCGTCGGCGGGTTCCCCTGAGCCGAGTCGCCGACGGGATCGCGCTGAACGGGGGCCGGGTCACCCGCAGGCGCCGCCGGCCCAGGATCACCGGCGCCGGTCTGGCCAGGCGTTGCGGCTTGCTCGCCGGTTTTGGATTTTCCGTCCTCAAGGACGACGGCGGTCGCCTTCTTGGAATGGCCTTTATTGACGACCGCGTAGACAATGAGCACCGCAACGAGCACGCCGCCGATCGCCGTACCGAGTTTCACTTCCTTGCGCATAGTGGGCATCCTTTCCCGTATGGTCGAACCCGAAATGTTTCAGGCACCGGCCCTTTGCACTCGTCCCGAGGCGCGGGTGGTCGGCTGCTCTTCCAGCCGCCGGCCCACCAGAAGGATGGGTGCGGCGATCGCGATGGAGGAGTAGGTGCCTACTAATATGCCAACGAGAAGCACGAATGTAAAGCCGTGGATTCCCGTGCCTCCGAAGAAATACATGATAGCGACTGTGGCCACGTTTGTGCCAGCAGTGAGCAGCGTTCGCGACATGGTCTGGTTGATCGCGTCGTTGACGACCTTCCTGCTTACGTGCCCGAACTTGCCGCGGTTCTCGCGGATTCGGTCGAACACCACGATCGTGTCGATCATCGAGTAGCCCATGATCGTAAGGATGCCCGCCACCACGGTCAGGTTGATGCGGAACGGCTCAAGCCCCAGGGCTTTGCCGAGCACCGGCACTTGGTACAGGTAATGCGCGAAGCCCAGGGCCGCGACCGTGAACAGCACGTCGTGCACGAGCGCCGCCACCGTGGCGGTGCCGTACTTCAGGTTTCCGAACCGGAACCAGATGTACGCCATGATGACGATGATCGAAAGTGTCAGGGCCATTAGCGCATCCCGCGTCGTGTCGCTGGCGACCTGCGCGTCAAAGTTCTTGACCTGCTGGAGTTGGGCCGGGCGGTTAACGGATTGGTCGGTCAGGCTCCAAAGCGGCCCGGCCACCTGCTCCTCCCATTTCGTCGGGTCCTGGGCGTAAGGCAGCGACTCGTCACGCGACAAGACCACCGCCAGTGAAGTCGGATGGTCCGATCCGCCCGGAGCCTCGACGGCGAAGGAAAGATGCGCCGCCGGGCTGTTGGAGGGAAGCTGCAACTGCTGCTGCTTGATTCGGTCGGCGATCTGCCCCGCCGTCAGCGGCGGCTCGATGTGGTTGAGCACCACGGCAACGCCGCCCACATAGTCCCCCACGTCCGCCGGCCGGAATCCGCCGGGCCAGACGGCGCTGAGGGTCGTCTGCTTGTCGGTCAGCGGGATGACCGCCTTGTTCATTTGCTGCGCGACCGTTTCGCCCGAGCCGTCATACTTGCTGGGGACTTCCACCTTCAGCAGTGACTGTCCGCGGCCGTCGACCAGCGCCTTGAGGAGACTGTCCTTCACTTTCACCGCGTCGGAATTGGGCGTGACGATTTCGTAAGTCTTTTCGTCATTGCCCACCGTCACCACGCTGGGCGCGGGCAGGCCTACCGGATCGGCCTTGGCCTCGACGAGGCGGCGAAGGTCGTTCTGGCTCATCTTCTCCTTGAGCTCGATCGTCACCGAGGTTCCCGAGGCGAATTCGATGTCCATCACGTGCCCGGCACGCGCCTCCTTGTAGAAGAGCACGAGCCCAATGACGGTGGCGATCGTGCTGAAGGCGATAAAGTATTTCGCCAGCCCCATCCAGTCGATGTTCGGCCGGAGCATCCGGTCCCATTTCGGGTAGACCAGCGGCAGACTTCGCAAATGGGTGACGCCGAATTTCTCGATCAGCACGTTAAAGATCGTGCGGGTCACAAACAGCGCCGTAAACAAGCTGGCGACGATGCCGATGATCAGCGTGACCCCGAAGCCCTTCACTTCCTCGGTCCCGAACATAATGAGGGAGAGCGAAGTGATGACGGTGGTCATGTTCGAGTCGATGATGGCGCTGAACGCCTTGTCGTACGCATTGCGCAGCGCCATCCGGAGGGAAAGCCCGCGGTGCTGCTCTTCGCGCAGGCGCTCGAAGATCAGGACGTTGGCGTCGACGGCGGTGCCCACGCTCAGCACAATGCCCGCGATACTCGGGAGGGTGAACGTCGCGCCGAACGCGGACATGACCGCCAGCACCAGCACCACGTTCATGACGACCGCGAACGTCGCGACGATGCCCGCGAGGAAGTAATAGCTGCAGAGGAAGACGGCCACGACCACGATGCCCAGAAGGCACGCGATCAGGCCTTTGTGAAGGTTGTCCTGCCCGAGCTGCGGGCCGACGGTGCGCTCGCTGATGGGCTCGTCGGCGAGCTGCGCGGGAAGACTGCCGGCCTTGAGGGTGCTGACGAGGTAATCCAGCTCGGTGTGGGTAAACCCGCCCTTGCCGCCGCCGGTGATCTGGCCGTTTTCGTGAATCTGTGAATTGATGTTCGGGGCGCTGATGATCTTGCCGTCGAGGACGATCGCCATCGGGCGGTTCAGGTTCTTCTGCGTGAGCTCGCCGAAATACTGGCCGCCCTGCGGGTCAAACGTGAAGCCGACGGACTGCTCGGCGGTCTGCGGATTGGTTTCCGCCCGCGCGTCCGTGAGGTGCCATTCGTTCATGCCGGGGTGGTGATCGAGTGAATGCTCGGGCGTGGTCCAGCAGAGGACGTAGAACTTCTTGTTGTATTCGACGCTCTGCCGCTTGAACTCCTCGGGCTTGTCGACCTGGAACCAGCGCGTGGTGTCGCCCGCCTGCACGCGCGGGCCGTAGGTCTGGAGGCGCTCGGTCATCTTCTGTCGCTCGGCCGGCGCGACGTCGTCGGCCAGGATGTGGAACTCGAGCAGGCCCGAGCCCTTGAGCTGCCGCTTGATGTCGTTCGCGTCGTCGACCATGTCCTTGGACGAGGCGAGCGTCGCCTGCGCCTGGACGTAATTGTCGATGGCGTCGCGGCGGGCCTTGGAATCGCCGAACCGTTCCTTGAGCGCCTTGAGCTCCTGGTCCTTGTCGGGCGAGGAGAGGGCGTTGTCGAGGTCTTCGCGGGTGAGATTGGTCGCCGCGATCGGCGAAATCTTGCCGGCGGGGTGGAGCAGCGTGTCATATTCGATGCGGGCGCGGGCTTCGTCGTCCGCATTTTGCGCCGCATGCGCCGCCTGCACCTTGTTCCATGCCGCGACCAACTTCTGAAACAGTTCCTTGCGGACGGCGCTGTCGCCGGCCAGGCGGTCGAGGTCCTTTTGCGTCTTGCCGTTCTTTTGTTCGACCGCGTCGATCACCTCTTCGGGCCGGATGTTGGCGGCTTCGAGGCGGTCGGCGGCGGTGATGATCTGCTGGCGTAGCTCGCGGCGCTTGGCGGCGTTCTGCTGCGCATCAGGCGGCAGCGGCATCTGAATTTCCAGCCGGTCGCTCCCCTGCGGTCGCCAGATCAGGTTCTTCACGCCGTTGGGGTCCACGCGCCGCTTGAGCACCGCGGCCACGTCGCTGGCGAGGTTCCCGGTGTCCCTCCCGCCGGCGGGCTTCTTGATCTCGTATACGAGGCTGGTACCCCCCACCATGTCAATGCCGGGGTTAAGCTTCACGTACGAGGTGAGCTCGCTTTTGGGGTTAAAGATCTTGTAGATCACGGGCGAGAAAATCACCATCAGCGCGACGATGAACACGCCGGCGATGACCGAAAGACGAAAGCTGTTGCGCTCTGACATGGGTTGGTTCCGGAAATAGGTCGTGGGAGCCGCCCGGCCAAACAAGCCCGATGGGGCGACTGACGAACAAGTAAATACGTTCAAACTCGACGGAAGACCGAGGAGGCAAACGAAAGGACGGCGCTATCGGAGCAACGCGCCGGAGAAATTAGATGAGCGATGGCGGGCCAACGGGCTGGGCGGCAGGATTGCCCGCGTTGAGGCGGCTTACCCGAAAACGAATCTCGCCGGCAGCCAAACTGCTGACGCCGCTCAAAAGACGGACGGACTCGTAAACCTTCGCGTGCAAGCGACTATCGGAAGGCGGCAAACCTTCGTCCGCGCCCGCGCCGGCCGGGACACTATCCGCTTTGGGCAACCCGGCGGAAATCCCGGCATTCTTCGACGCACCCCCGACACATTCATCGCCGACACACGTATGCGTGTTGCCTTCGAAATGCCCGAATATCGCCTTTCGGCGGCCCGAGTCAGAGCGGGATTTGCCCTTCTTCCGCTCGCCGTTGGTGTCCTCTTCGGGACGAACATTCGACGCGTCATAGGCGGCCTGAACGGCCGTGCCGTTCCCGTTATTATGATGCGAAGGCGTTCCTGACGGGGCCGGTTCCTGCACCGCCGCCTGCCGGGCCGCCACCACCGGTGCCAGCGCCAAGCACAGCACCACGTGCCCGAGCAGGGCGGCGGTGAGCTTGCGGTGAGAGCGTGTGGTCATTGGCGAATGTCCGGCCGGCAGTTGCTGGAGCAACTGGGTTGTTACTTCGTCTCGGTCTTGTCGTCTTCCAGGATCACGCGGTTGATCGCGTTTCGGGTGAACTTGATCTTGGTGTTGTTTCCTTCGTCCACCTTGACGATGACTTCATTGTCGCGTGCCTCCACGACGGTGCCAAGCACGCCGCCTATGGTTTGGACGCGGTCGCCGCGCTTGAGGTTCTTGAGCAGATCCTGCCGCTTGCGGTCGCCCTTCTTCTTGGAGTTGATGAAGAAGAAATAGAGGATGAGGAACCCGACGGTGATCGGGAGCATCGGATTGCTGGCAAAGTCATACCATGCCGGCGGGTGCTGCTTGGCGGCGGGCGCGGTGGTCGCGCCGGCCTGAGCCAGAATCGTAAGGAAGTTCATCGCGAGAGTGCTCAATTCGTCTCCTGTGTTGCCCCTGGAACCATCAATTAACGGACATTTTCGGTCTTATCCATTCGCCGCGTCGTCGTTGGCTTCCGCCGGGCCGAGCCGGCAACGTGGGTCGGTATTGCGGAACTCCGCGAACACGCCGAGGGCCAATGCCTGACGGATGTCCGCCATCAGGCGCTGATAGAATCGAATATTATGCACGGAAACAAGGACGGGGCCAAGCATCTCGCCCGCGAAAAAAAAGTGGCGGATCGCGCCACAGGTAAAATTGCGGCAGGCGTAGCAGTCGCAACCGGGCTCGATGGGGCCGTCATCCCGGATGAATCTGCTGTTCCGCAGGCGGATCGCCCCGCCCGCGGTAAAGGCGTAGGCGTTCCGCCCGTTGCGCGTGGGGAGCACGCAATCGAACATATCGATCCCGCTCCCGACAGCCGCGACGATGTCGCGCGGAAACCCCACGCCCATCAAATACCGCGGCTTCCCCTGCGGCAACATGGGCGTCACGCTCTCCAGCACCGACTTCATCGCCTCAAACCCTTCGCCGACCGCCAGCCCCCCCACCGCGTATCCGGGGAAATCCATGGCGATCAACTCTGCCGCACAGCGCTCCCGCAGCCCCAGGTCCGTTCCCCCTTGCACGATGGCAAACAACGACTGATCCCGCGGTCGCGCATGCGCCTGCCGGCATAGCCGGGCCCACCGCAGCGTCCGCTCAACCGCCTGCTGCTGATAGTGCGCCGGCGCATTGGCCGGCGGACATTCATCGAATGCCATGATGATGTCCGCCCCCAGCGCGTTCTGGACCTCAATGCTTCGCGCGGGCGTCAGGTGGACGACCGAGCCGTCGATGTGGCTTTTGAAGGTGACGCCGTCGTCAGTGATTTCGTTAATGTCGGAGAGTGAAAAGACTTGAAACCCGCCGGAATCGGTGAGGATCGGCCCGGGCCATCCCATGAAACGGTGGAGGTCGCCCAAATCCGCCACGACCTTCTCGCCCGGGCGGAGCATGAGGTGATAGGTGTTGGCGAGAATGACCTGCGAGCCCGTGGCGGCCACGTGATCGGGCAACACGCCCTTGATCGACCCCTGCGTGCCGACGGGCATAAACGCCGGAGTGTCGTAGGGGCCGTGGCGCGTCAGCGCTTTCCCGAGCCGCGCATGCGACGTGGGATCTTTGGCAAGAACATTAAAAGAAAGGGGCCGGTCGGCGGTATCACTCATCACCGATGATCTTTGGCAAATCGCGGGAATCCTCAAGGGGGTGTATTTCAGAAAAGGAGCGTTACCGGCTCATGCACAAATCGGTTAGATGGGAATTGAGGATACCATGCGGTTCGTAGGAGCGGCATCAACCGAACCATCGCGCCAATTTTCCCGCGGTTCCCACCATCCCACGGCGTGCATGGAACCCTTGGAAACCCGACGGCTTCTCAGCACCTACTGGCTTTCACCCTCGGGCAGTGATCAAGCCGCGGGGACGGCGGATGCGCCATGGCAGACGCTACAGCACGCCCTGGCATCCGTCTCTTCGGGCGATGTCATCAACCTCAACAGCGGAACGTACGACGGGGGCGTCAAGATCCAAACGCCAAACCTCACGATCCAATCGGCCCCCGGCCAACAGGCCGTGATCTCCGCGCCCAGCACCGACAGCGGCCCCGATTCCGTCATCGACTTCGCACTGGGCGCGGACGGCGGCAAGCTCCTGGACCTCGACATCAGCGGCGGCGCTTTCTATGCCATCAAGACTGAAAGCAACTACGACACGGGCGTGGCCAACCCGTCGGGCGTGAGCAATCTGCTGATCCAGAATTGCCGCATCCACGACAGCGGCCGCGACGTCGTGAAGATTACGCCGGGCGGCGACCATATTTCCCTCGTCGGCGACGAGATCTACAACTCCGGCCAGCGCGACCCCACCAACGCCGAGGGGATCGACAACGTCAACGGCAGCTACATGCTCGTGAGCGATTGCTATTTCCACGACATCGCCACCAACGGCCTCTACGCCAAAGGCGGCGCGATCGGCACCGTAGTGCAGAACAGCAAGTTCGTGAACATCGGCCTGGGCGGAATTCTGCTCGGGCAAAGCACCGATTACCAGTGGTTCAACACCGCCGTCAACCCCGGCCTCTACGAGAACCTGAACGGCGTCGTGCAAAACAATACCGTCATCAACACACAGGACGCCGGCATCGCGCTCTGGGCGGCGGACAACGCGCTCGTGGACGGCAACACCCTCGTTAACGTCGCCCGCAGCGCGCAAGCGGGCATCCTCATCACCGGCACGGACCACTACCTTCCCTCCAAAGCCGTCGTCCACCAAGCCTGTGCCAACCCCACGATCACCAACAATACAATTTCCGGCGGAAACATCGGCCAGGCCGTAATCGACATCCGCCAACGCGGCCTCACCGGCAGCCTCGCGCTCGGCAACAACCGATACGCCTGCGCCGGCGGCACGCCGAGTTTCATATATGAAGCCCAGAGTTATTCCGGCGACCTGACCGGATGGCAGAGTCTCGTCTCAGACGCCGGCAGCTCCGCGGTCTCTCCATTGAACCCGGAGGATTACATGGGATGGTCGCCGCCCGCGGGTGGCGGCACGCCGTACGTCCCGCACGCGCTGTCGGTCTGCCCGCTCGTCGGCCATTTCATGGGCGCCCCGGCCGCGGTTCTCAGCGGGCAAACCGGCACCCTCAAACTGCGGCTGACCAATACCGGCGGCAAGCGATTCGCCGGGCCGGTCGCAGTGACGCTTTCCGCGGGGACTGCCGCGAGCTACTCCCCCAGCGACCCGACCATCGTCACGCTCGGCTTCCCGAAGGTCTCGCTCAAACCCGGCGCGTCGAGACTGCTCAAGCTCAAGTTCAACTACCCCGCGGGCCTTGCCGCGGGCGGCTATCACCTCATCGCCTCGATCAACGCAGTCGAGACCAATACCGCCTCCGCCGATGCGGCCACGCCCGCCGCCATCCTGATCGCGCCCCCGACGGTGGACCTGGCCGTGGGATTCGCCGGCGGCGCTCTCGTCGGTGTCCGCCCCGGCCGCAGCGCGACGGCGAATCTGATCATCGAAAACCTTGGGAACGTGGCCGCGTCGGGCTCCCTAAGCATCGACCTCTTCGCGTCCACCGATCCGGCTTCGAACCCGATGGACCAACATTTGGCCACCCTTTCGAACCGGCGAATCCGTCTCCTCCCCGGCCGCTCGCTCAAATTGCGCATCCGGTTTGTGGCGCCGCCGGGCGCAGGGGCCGGTACCTATTCGCTCGTTGCCGCGGCAACAGCCATGACGCAACCGGCCGACGGCAATGCATCAAACGACGTCGCCGTGACCGGCACGCGGACTTCCTAATCGACGGCCTTTTCGTGACAAGGGCATTGAACCCGTTTCACAATATGGCGAACCGTGCCCGCACGGCGGGTTGCGTCGGCGGGCTTAGCGCATACGATTCCCACCTCAATTTACCAAAGGAGCTTTCGTGGCCAGCGACATTCACATCACGGTGACGGACCGCGCGGGGCGTAAAACGGCCAGTTCGGGCTCGAAGTGGGAGCCGAAGATGGGCTACTCGCGGGCGGTGCGCAGCGGGGATTTCATTGCCGTGACGGGCACGGTGGGGATCAACGCGGACGGGAAGTATTCGCCTTCACTGGCCGACCAGACCCGCCGATCGCTGGCGATCGTACAGGCGGCCATCGAGGCCCTGGGCGGGAAGATCGAGCACGTCATCCGCACCCGCATGTTCGTGACGGACGTGAGCAAGTGGGAACAAGTCGCGCTCGTCCACGGCGAAGTCTTCGCCGAAATCCGCCCCGCCACGACGATCGTCGAAGTCACAAAGCTGATCGACGCCGATGCGCAAATTGAGATTGAGGCGGATGCGGTGGT
>JAQGHH010000654.1 GCA_028288945.1 Phycisphaerales bacterium | reverse complement strand
ACGGCCAGGATCACGCCCCGGTCCCGCCGACCAACGACGATCGTTCCGCCACCGGCCCCAAACAATACACCGCCGAGACCGGCGACAGCGTCAGCAAGATGGCCGCGAAGCTGATGGGCGGGAACACAAAGGCCAACCGCGAAGCGATCATCGCCGCGAATGCGACGTTGAAGCAGAACCCGAACAACGTGGTCGTCGGCAAGGCCTACACGATCCCTGCCGTTAAGCCCGCGACACCCGCGCCGGCCGTGGCCGACACCACCCCGCGCCCCACTCCCCCCGCGGCTACTCCCCCCAGCAACACGCCGCAATACTGGTACACGGTCAAGGACAACGACAGCCTGTGGCGGATCGCCGCCGAGCAACTGGGCGACGGAAACGCCTGGGCCGCCATCAAGGACTTGAACCGCGACGTGCTCAAAGGTCGCGACGACGTCCGCCCCAACATGCGTCTCCGCCTCCCGGCCAAGCCCATCGCGTCAGCATCGTAGGGGCGAACCTCGTGTTCGCCCTCTTGTAAGGGCGACGCTTGTCTTCGCGCCGCAGGATTAAGGCAAAAACGATTAGGAGTAGGATTACGATAACGAGTAGGATCGCGCTCTGAGGCGCCCCTGGACGCGCATCCTACTCTTACTCCTACTCATAATCCTACTCGTCTTTCCTCTTCCGCCATGGCGGACACACAGTTCGCACCCCGCGGAGGAGGGTGAACACAAGGTTCACCCCTACCAATGATTAAACTACTCATCTGTCTCCTCAGCGGCGTCGTCCTCGGCGTCTTCGTGCTCCAGCTCCGCCAGCAGCAGCTCGAACTCTCGCACCAAAACGCCGACCTCCACGATAAGATCAAGGCGCAACAGGCGAAGCTCTGGAACCAGCAGTTGCAGATCGCCGTCAGCACCGCGCCCAGCGCCATCGACAAAACCGTCAGCGGATACAAGCTGGAGATGATCCCCCAATTCCAGCCTTCGGCGCTCCATGCGAACGCGGCCGATCCCGATGAAGAGTAGCCGCCCACGTAGGGTGCGATCCTACTCCTACTCATAATCCTACTCTTACTCGTCCGTGCCTTGATCCCGCCGAGCAAGCCAAGCTCCCCCACCCGATTTTTTCTCCACCCCTTCCCACCGGCGTGCCGATGTGTTTATCGGACCTGGGATTCCACCGATGCAGACTTTCTCTCCTCGTCGCTCCGCCTTCGTCTTCGGCACGCTTTGCGTGCTCTTCATCGCGCTCATGGGGCGCGTGGCCTACCTCCAGACCACCGGCCGCCAGCAGACGATCTCCCGCGCCGAGCGGCAGCAGCATCAGACCATCACCTGGGAAGCCCGCCGGGGCGGCGTGTTTGATTCGCGCGGGTTCGCGCTCGCCCTCACCATCCAAAAGCTCGACGTCTTCGTGGACCCCAAGTTCATGCAGGAGGTCTACCAGGAGGAAGGCCACAGCCTCGTCGCGATGGACGATGCGGTCCAAAAACTCGCCGCCCTTCTCGACAAGGATTCCCTCACCCTCGCCCAGCTCATCGGCGACCGCGGCGAGAGCCGCTTCGTCAAGATCGGGCAGGACGTCGACGAGGCCCGCATCAAGGAAATCCTCAAGCTCAACATCCCGGGCATCGGCCTGGTGCCCACCAGCTCTCGCTCGTATCCGATGGGCTCCCTCGCCGCCCACATCCTGGGCGGCACCGGAAAAGACGGCCACGGCCTCGACGGAGTCGAGCTGCGCTTCGACAAGGAACTGGGCGGCAAGGACGGCTGGGAACGCAAACTCAAGGACGCCCGCCGGCATGCCATCGGCATGGCCGCCGAGGATTATCTCCCGCCCCAGCACGGCCAGCACCTGATCCTCACGCTCGATACAAACATCCAGCTCATCGCCGAGCAGGAGCTTGCCGCCGCCTGCATGAAACACCACGCCAAAAAAGGCGAAGTCGTGGTGATGGACCCCTCCACCGGCGAGGTGCTGGCGCTGGCCAACTATCCGACCTTCGACCCCAACGACCTGGACTCCGCCAGCAACGACCTCCGCCGGGACCGCACTCTCACCGACCCGTACGAGCCCGGCTCGACGATCAAGCCGTTCATCGTCGGCCCCGCGCTGCGCTGGCACGTGACCCGCGTGAACGAAATCTGGCCCATCCCCGGCATCAAGTACAAAACCCCCTACGGCCGCACCATCACCGACGTCCACGGCTACGGCGCACTCGCCACCTGGGACGTGCTCGTAAAATCCAGCAACATTGGCATGTCGATGCTCGGCGAACGGATGGGCAACGAAAAGCTCCACCGCGCCCTGAGCGTCTGGGGCTTCGGCCGACAGACCGGCATCGAGCTCCCCGCCGAGAACCCCGGGAAGCTCAACCCCCTGCGCAAGTGGAACAAGTACAGCACGGAATCCGTCAGCCAGGGGTATGAGCTGATGGTCACGCCCGTGCAGCTCTGCCGCGGCTTCTGCGCCTACGCCAACGGCGGGCGCCTCGTCCACCCGACGCTCATCAAAGGCGTGCTCGACAGCGAGGGCCACGTCATCCTCCGCAATAAGCCGACGGATTTGAAACTGCTCCCCGAAGTGGTCGATCCCCACACCGCCGCCGAGATGCGGCAAGTGCTCTGCGACGTCGTCGTCCGCGGCACCGCCACCCACGCCCGCAGCGAAACGTGGAACATCTTCGGCAAGACCGGCACCGCCCACATCAGCGAGCACGGCGCCTACAGCAGCACACGGTTCAACAGCAGCTTCGTCTGCGCCGCCCCCGCCGAGAACCCGCGCCTCGCCGTCGCCTTCATCCTCCACGACCCCCAGGGCGAACACTACGGCGGCAACGTCTCGGGCCCCTACGCCAAGCGCCTAATCGAGCGCTCCCTTACATACTTACAAATCCCCGCCTCCCCGGAACTCCAACCGCCCCCGGCCAACATCCTGCCGGTCCTCTTCCATGTAGACCCCAAGGCCTACTCAAGAAAAACTAAGACCCAGACCGCCGACGTGCATGACTGACGACCTCCCGACCAAAACGCCCGCTAACAATCGTTCACCGCCCGTCACCACCACCCCATTTTCAGATCGCCATCGCCACTTTTGAATGATTTGAATGATTGTGAACGATTTTTCCGGGGGGCTATTTAGCAACTTTTCGGCATGTCTGACGGTCCACGTCGGCTCCAGTCTCAACCCTCCGATTCGTCGCTCGGGCCGATTTCATCAGCCTCTTGTCGCCCGCCATTCGAAAATGCAAAACAGATTGCGTTTGCAAAAATGGTAGTGATTTTCAAATGCCCACCCACCTCGCTCTTG
>JAQGHH010000647.1 GCA_028288945.1 Phycisphaerales bacterium | reverse complement strand
GTCTTCCTGCTTTTTGGCGGCCACGACGTGAAGGAGACCAGCCACCACGCGTTTATAGAGCTGAAGAACGGCGTCGTCACCAACGCCTGGCGCGGATGAGCGGCCACTCTCAACTCTTGTCTAAATGGACGTGCACCACTTGTGTTTTGTGGTGCAGGCTTTCCGCCTGCTCTTGCGGCCTGAAAGGCTGCACCACAAGCCCGCCTTCATGCCATGACGGCGGCCCGCGCGGGGCGTGCCGCCGCCTTACGTGGCGTCCGCGCCTTGAGCGTTTCCTGCGCCAGCGCTTTTTGATACTGGGGATTCCCGACGATACGGGAACTCTTCGCGTCCCAGGACGCGACGCCGGCCCGCAGGCGGGCGCGGATGTTGGCGATGTACTTGGCGCTGGTGCCCCAGATGCGGGCGAGGTCGCGGTTGGGCAGCCGCCAGTCCGCGTTGCGCCAGCGCGACGCTGGATCGTGCGGGAGGATACTATGGGAGCGGAGGATCCGGCGGGCGACCTGCTGGGAGAGGTTGGTGCCGTGGGTTCGCAGCACTTCCGCGACGGGCACGCCGTGGAGTCGCTCGCGGTTGGCCGCGGCCCAGTTTCCGAACTTTAACACGAGGGCGCGGTGGGCGCTGGGCCCGATCCCTCGGGACGCGCGGACCTGCCGCACGCGCTCGCGTGAGACGCCCAGGTCGCGGGCGATCTCGGCGTCGCGGAGTTTCCAGTCGACCCGCTCCCAGTCCTCAGCCGCGACGCGGCCCAGGCGACGGAGGTCGGGGAACGGGTAGCTGAACAGGTCCGCCCACCGATAGACCGAGGCGTAAGACTCCTGGAGTTGTTCGGAAATCTCCTGGAGATTGAGCCCGGGTTTCAGGGCGGCGAAGCGTTCGAACCACCGGTCGCGGGTTTGCGTGTGCTTGAGACCCGCGGGCCAAGTCAATCCGTGACCCCCGTGCATGTGGTTCCCATTCCCAGGCGAAATATGACGATCCCCACGCGCGGCAACGCCCGGTTTTCCGCGCGGATGGCAGGCAAATGGCACACCCATTCTCACCCTCGGCCGAGCCCCGCGTACCGAAGATGCCCAAGGCGGGCATTCTGTCGAAGACGCGGCAGGAATCAAGCAAAAAACTGAAGCCCGCCAGAAAATTGCTGATATCTTCGGGAAAATATGCTGATTTTAGTGTGTAAAAATTGCGTAGAGATTCCAGGTGGATCTACTGAAATCTTCGAAATGTGGGGGCGCGGCACCCGTTTACTGCTCCCCACGCGGCCAGAGTCCGTTCGGGCTCAACCGTTTAGCCGCCTCGCTTGCCTGCGGTGAGCGGAGTCGAATCGCGAGGCGCGTTTCGCGCCAGCGAAAGGAAAACGCTCCGCAAGCGGAGCGGCTAAACAATTGCTCGGCCCGACCGGATGTTGCCCGCGCGAGGAGGAGTAGACAAAGGCTAGCCCGACCGGGCTTTGGCCACGCGAAGAGCAATAACCGTTCATTAGCCGAACGCCACGTCGGCGATGCGGTGGCGCGTGAGGGCGACCACATACAACTCGGCGGCGGCCTGCCGGCCGTCCCAACTGTTCCACAGCACAAGCCGCTGGCGGTCGGGAGAGACACCGGCCACGAGGTCCGCCGATCCGGTGATGACGCGAAGGCCGCGGTACGGGCTGGCGTATTGGGTGACGAGTGGGTCGTCGAGCCCGATGCATTGAACGGGGCCCTGGTCGCCGGCGATCAGCAGCCGGGCGCTCCCGAGCCAGGGCAAAGTCCCGGCGGACTGCACGCGGCCCGCCCGCCGCTGTGCGCTTAGCTTCTGCTTTGAGGCGCGCTCGATCGCGGAGATCATGCCGTCCTCATGAACCGCGAATACCTGCCGATCGTCGGGGACAATCGCGACGATTTCCGCATCGGAATCCGGGGCGAGGGCCGAAGCGGATGCGCCGTCCCAGAAATGCAGACGGTTTCCGACACTGAAGATCAGCGTGCTGTCGTCGAGGAACTGAAGGTTGCGCGGGCCGGGTTGGCCGGTGGACCGGATGCTGCCCGTGCCGGAAGGAATCGTGGGCTGGACCGGGCCGGCGCCCAGCGCGTCCAATCGAACGACTTTTGCCGGGGCGTCGGGTGAATCGATGTCCCAGGCGACCAGCCCGCCCTCGCTGTGGGTCGCGAGAAATTGACGGCGTTTGGGCCACCAGACGACGCGGTTAAAACCGTTGGGCGAGTTGACGCCTTGGTCGTGGTAAGCGCGGGCTTCTGCCGGGGCATCAGGATGTACCAGCAGGAATCCGCTGCGCGCGCCGGCCAGAAGCACGCGCCGGCCGTCAACGTCGGCGGCTTGCACGCTGCGCAGGGGACCGAGCGTCGGCGGCAGTGGAAACAGCTCCGGCTTGGGCGCGATGCGCCCGTCGCCGTCGCGCGCGTCCACCCTTATCAGGTACGGCCCGGCGACGGCCCATAGCTTCTGTGCCGCCTGTTCATTGGCGGCGGCCATCAGAAGCGACTGGAGCATCGCGCCTTGATCGGCAGGGTTCATCTGCTGCAGCACGCGGCCGGGGGATATTTCCGGGGCGCTCCCGCGGATTCCCTGGAACTGCTTGAGCAGCTCGGCGGCGCGCTGGAAATGCTCGACCTGTCCCGCCGCTTCCTTTTCAGCCAGGGCTTGCTGCATGGCACGGACGCGCTGGCGTTCGAACGTGGGGCTTTGCAATTCCGCCTGGAAGGGGGGCAGGACTTCCACGCCGCAGGCAAAGGCAACGGCTCGCGCTGAAGTTTTCAGGGCATCGATCAGCTCGCCCTTGGCGGCATCATTGCCCAGCCAATCCGCGGCGGAATGGAGCTGTGCCACGCGGGCGGCGGAAGCGCGGAGGGCGGAGGAGAAATGGGCGACCACGTCGTCGCCACTCACCGCAGAGCGGCCGTCGAGCAGCACTTCCTGCAGCATCCGGCGTTCGGTGCGGTCGGGGACGGCGCGGACGCTGCCGGAAAACACGGCGCGCAGTTCGTGGCCGTCCTCGGCGACCAGGTCGTTGAACTCCCAGCGCAGCCGCAACGGCTCGGGCCGCAGTTCCAACGCGTCCTTGTCACGTCGTGCCAATTGGTTTTCGAGCAACGGCATGGGGCAAACCCCTCGTCATAGGGCGGCGTCCCTGCCCGCGCCGGCAGGCCCGGCTTATCGTGCGGCAGCGCCGGAGTGTTCGGGCCCGCCCAGTTCGGTGGGGGCGTGGGCCCGGTCTCCCGTATCATACCCGTCGGAACGGGCGGAAGGGATATAAAAGAATGTGATGGCAAGAATGGCATAGACCGCCAGCAGCAACACCCCTTCAAACCAATTGGTTTCCCCATTGCGCCCGATCACCACCACGATCGCGACGGAAAGATAAACGGCGACCACTTCGAGCGGCGAAAAAATCAGATCCATCCGGTGGGCGCCCTTCATCCCCATCGCCACGAACGCGCCGCTGAGCAGCACGAGGAAGGGCGTTACAAACAGCGCGATCTGGAGGCTGCTCTGGTAGGTGATCGCCATCGCCGTGTCCATGTCGTTGCGGCGGGCGAGCATCACCGCGGTCGAGTGCTCGGCGGCGTTTCCGATGATCGCCAAAACGATCACTCCGACGAATACCTTGTTCCACCCGAGATGATGGGCGGTCTCCTCGACCGATCCGACGAGCAATTCGGAAAAAACCGCAGTCACGGCGGACGCGATGAGCAATGCGATCACGCTCTTGCGGACGGACCATCCGCCGCCGATGGCGCTGATGCCCGCCGGGTCTTCGGGCGTCGTCGCCGGCGAGGGGGAGAAAATGTGACGGTGCGTTCGGAGCGTGAAGAGCAGCCCGAGAACGTACACCACCAACAACACGATCGAAGCGCCGGTGGACATCCCGTTCTCGTGTTCGGCCAGGTGCGAATCGAGATGCGCGTAGGTGTAGTGAAAAATCGCCGGGAGCAGCAGGGCGGTGACGGCGACCGTCAGAAGCCCGGCGTTGGCCTCGGCGGTGGCGCGGGAGAAGGTCTGCCGTTCGCGCCCCCATCCGCCGGCGAGCATCGCCGCCCCCGCGACCAGCAGCAGGTTGCCCAGGATCGAGCCCGCGAGCGAGGCCTTGGCGACGTCGTTCATGCCCTTGGAGATCGCCACGATCCCGATGATCAGCTCGGCGGCATTCCCGAAGGTCGCATTGAGCAGCCCGCCCCAGGTCGGCCCCGTTTTTTCGGCCAGATGCTCGGTCGCCTCGCCCATGATCCAGGCGAGGGGAATAATTGCGATTCCAGACAGTATGAAGGTAAGCGTGGGCTCCCAGGCCTTCGCCGCCCCGTTCGCTTCGCGCCCGAGCCAAAAATGCACGAGCAGGGCCAGGGGCATCGCAAGGTAGCCGAGAAAGTTGATTCGACGCATCGCGGGGGATTGTGGGCGGGTGGCCCGGCAGCGTCAACCCGCCTCCGCGCGGCGCTCCGGGGTTAAGCGCTGACCGCAGCTTCATTTGAAGTGGCAATCTTAGCCAGTGCCCCTTGATCAGACCCGGATTGCGAGGCGTATGCCGTTTGGCTCATGCGACGGTCGTATGGCGGCGTACCATATTTCCGAGGGGAAGGAGACGACCCAGTGTGCGACGATGAAATGAGCGATTGGGTTCCGGTCGTGAGAGCGCTGGCGCAGGTGGTTCGCGCGCAGGGGTTCGATGGCGAAAGCGCCACCCGATACCTGCGGCACATGCTTGCGCAATCGCGCGCCGAGCCTTCGGCCGAGGCGTTTCATTTCGCGGGGTTGTTCGCCCACATCGGCGGAACGCCTGATGACGTGGCCAACGCGCTCGAGCAGACCGCGCTGCGACTAGAGACCGGCGGCTGAGTCAGCGCATCAAGAACCCCGCCGCTCGAAATGAAGAGGCGGGGTGCTTGAGATATCGCTCGTGCCGCAGGGCAACTAAATCGAGCTGTCGAGCGAAGTCCAGCGCGCGAGCACTTTCGTGCCCACCGCAGTGATGGCCGCGATGGCCGCCACTACAATCAAGCCCACGATCAGGGCGTATTCGAGAACTTCGCCGCCCTGCTCGTCCGTTACAAATCCCTTGATCCGATTCCACATTGCAATCTCCTTCTGGCGGCGCTTGTCATATGTTGCCGCCCAACATTGATCGGAGATTGCAGGGCGCGGGTTTATCAATCGGGTCCGAATGCAGCTATTTTGGAGAGAGCGCATGACCGATATTCGAACGGTCCGGTAAGTTCAGCTCGGCGCCTGGCCAAATAGAAAGCCACGCAGTGAAACTGCGTGGCTTTCCGAGTGTTGTAACCGACTGATGGGGCGCGGTACCGACCCTCGCCCAACAGGAAATCTGCTTACACCGGTGAGACCGTAAACTTGGTCTGACTTTCGGCCGCGCCCGAGAGGCCGGCGATGGCCTTGCCGGCGGGGTTCAGGGCCAGGTCCAAATCGGAGCCGGCGGCGGTGAAGGTCACGCCCCCGACGCCGAAGGACGGGTCGGTGAACGCCCCCACCGAGAAGCTCGTGGACCCGGTGCCCACCGTGATCGTGAACGTCCCGAGGTACACCTCGTTGGCCGGCGTCGCCGGGCTCGCCCCGCCGCCGCTGTTGCCCAGGGGGACGCCCGGCGGGGGCGGGTCCGACGACGCCACCGTCTCCTGCAGCGACGCGCTCGTCGCACTCACGCTGCTGGTGGCCGGGCCCCCGAAGTCGCTGGAGGCATTCACGGCCGAGAAGGACGCGGCCCCCGACGCCGGCCCCGACACCTCCGCCAGCCCCGCGGCCGCCGCGAACAGGCCCCCCTCGCCGGCGATCGTCGAGGCGTTGGCCCCACGCGACTCCAGCAGGTACACCTTCACCGACACCGTCGAGCCCGCCGCGGCGG
>JAQGHH010000638.1 GCA_028288945.1 Phycisphaerales bacterium | reverse complement strand
GCGGGCGTCCAGAGCACCTGGATGTGCATGACCTGGCGGACCGGCGCAGTCACGGCTTCGCCCTTCATCGCCGACTCCGCGGCCTGATCGACGAGCACCACATCGACATTCCCCCCGTCGCATCGGGTGCAAAACGCCTGCGTGAAGGGCTGCGTGTAAGCCTGGCGGCTATCGAGGGAAGTCAGCGTAAGGTTGGCCTGCGAACCGCAGCCGGACAAACCAAGCAGCCCGAAGGCCGTAAGCAGCAGGGCGGGGAAACGCATAGAGGCGGAGGATATCCTGGACATCAAAGGAGTTTCCTTTCGTCAATGGGAGCGGAGGTAGGTTGCGGGAGGTGTTGCCAAATCATCCGAGACCCAGCAGCCCGAGCGTGTCGCGCTCGACGATCCCACGGAGGGCCTCGCGAGGGACGAGCGGCAGATTTGTCCCCTGAGCCAACTGGTTAATGCTGTAGAGGGATTCGATGCAATCGCTAGCGCTGGTGTACGGGAAATCGCTGCCGAACAGCAGCTTGTCGATCACGCCGTGCTGGTGCGCGAGCACCAGCGCGTTGTACGCCTGCCACGGCCGGCCCAGCATCCCGCTCACATCCGCGTAGACGTTGGCGTGCTTGCCGAGCATGCAGATCGTCTCGTCGACCCAGGGCTGCCCGATCTGCGCGACGATCATCCGCAATTGAGGGAAGGTGCGGGCGACCTCGTCGAACAGGTAAGGCCGGCCGTACTCGAGCTTGCTTTGCTCGGTGTATTGGCCGCTGGGATGGATCAGCACCGGCATCCCCAGCCGCTCGCATTCGGCGTACACCGCCATGGCGCGCGAATCGGTCGGGTGAAAATCCTGGTTGGCCGGGGAAACCGTCACCCCGCGGAGCCGAAGCTCCTGCCTGGCCGTCACCACCTCGGCGGCCGCGTTCTTCTCGGTCGGGTCGATCCCGGCAAACCCGATCAGCTTCTGCGGGAACCGCCCCACGTATTCGGCGATAAAGTGATTGGGGATCTCCGCCTGAAGGTATCGGCTCTTGAACCCCAGGACGATCGTTTTGTCGACGGTCCCGCTCTGCGCGCCGCTTTCGGCCCAATGATGATCCGGGTCGGCGGCGGGGAGGGAGCGCCACGTCCCCTTCTGCCCGCTCACTCGCGGCGGACGCTTGCGGGCGGGACGCGGGGAATTTCCCAAGTCCAGTTGCCCGAGTTGGTCGGGCGACTGCCAGATGTGGGTGTGTACGTCGACGATCATAGGTGTTGAGTCTCGCGGCCGGAATAACGTCGGCTCGCCTAAAAGCCAGCCCGTCATCCCGTGACGGTTGGAGCGCGATCCTTCGACCTACAAACCCAAGTAGTCTAGGGATTTTAACCGCCCGGTCAAAACTCTTTACCTCTGGCGGCCGCCTACAAACCCAACCAAGTTATCGGACCTTCACGTCAAAGGGCTGGAGAAAAACCATAAGTCGCTTGAATCACAAGCCTTATGTCTTCTGTGTCGCCCCGAGCCACTGCCCCCAATGACCCTTCCGCGAGGTGTTCACTTCTTATCCCGTTTTCGGCGGCGCAGCTCCGCGTCAACGAACGGGTCGAGTTCCCCCCGGTCCAAAACGCTCTCGACGTCCGCCGTTTCCACGCCCGTCCGCACGTCTTTGACACGCCGGTCGTCGAGCACATAGTTGCGAATCTGGCTGCCGAACGTATTGGCCTTCATGTCGCCCACCGCCTCGCGCAGCTCGGCATCCCGCTTGGCCTGCTCCAGTGCTTCGAGCTTGCTCTGCAGGATCGCCATCGCCAGCCGCTTGTTCTGTTGCTGGCTGCGCTCGACCGAGCAGGTTACCGCGATGCCCGTCGGCTTATGCACGATCCGCACTGCCGTGGCGACCTTGTTCACGTTCTGCCCGCCCGGCCCCGCCGCCCGGACGAACGCCACGATCTCCAAATCCCCTTCGGGGATCTCCAATTCCTTAGCCGCGTCAAACTCCGGCACAACTGTGACTGCCGCGAAGCTCGTCTGCCGTTTGCCCTGGGCATTGAAAGGGCTCGGCCGCACCAGCCGATGCACGCCCGCCTCGGCGCGTAGATACCCAAAGGCGTACGGCCCCTTCACGTGGAGCGTGACGTTCTTAATCCCCGCCTGCTCGCCCCATTGGCGGTCCACTTCGCTCACGTCCCAGCCGCGCTTCGGGAAGTAATAGAGATACATGCGCAGCAGCATCTCCGACCAATCCTGCGCCTCGGTGCCGCCCGCCCCGGCCTGAATGGTGAAGAAACAATTCCGCGGATCATTGGGTCCGTCAAGGAGCGCCTGAAGCTCGACCTTATCCCCGCCAGCTTCCAGATCCGAGAGCGTACGATCCGCCTCGGCGATCGTCTCGGCATCCCCCGCCTCAGTCCCAAGCTCATACATCGCCTTGACGTCATCGAGCCCGCGCAGAAGGTCCTCCACGGGGTCGATGGCCGCCTTAAGCGTCTTCATCTCACCGACGACGCCCTGAGCGGTTTCCTGGTGATCCCAGAACCCCGGCTCTCCCATTTTTGCTTCAAGCTCTTGCCGACGCTTCTGTTTGGTGGGTAAGTCAAAGAGAGTCCCGGATCGCAATGATCCGGGATGAGAGGTTTTCGATCGCTTGCGGAAGGTTATCGTGAATCATGATGAATCATACGTACCACAAACCGCCCCGGCGAGAAAGAGAGTCACAAGAAACAGCCCGCCACGCCCATCTCATCCACCACCCCCGCAATGCTCTTCAAGCCATGCCGTCAGTTTCCTAATATCCAGCGGCTTTTGAAAAACCGCGTCCGGCCGGCCGGGGGAGGATTCCACCATTGCCTCCCAATCAATCGCCCCGGTCGCGAGGGCCACCCTGATCGGCAGGTTATTCCGCCGGATGTGCGCCAGCACGGTGCTCCCGTTCCCGTCTGGCAGCATGAGGTCCAGGATCAGGCACGTTGGTCCTTCCGCCAGCGCCGTTAGCGCTTCTCCCACAGTCCCCGCCGATATGGAATCGAAGCCGGTGCTGCGCAACAACATCGTCAGCGCAGACCGACTGGCGCGGTCGTCTTCAACGACGAGGATTCGGGATTTCCTTAATTCACTCAAGGTGGTTTCAGCGGGCACGGAATACCCTTGAATATGGCGTTGTCCGTCATGCTATCCCTTACCCCCGGACATCAGGAATGCCCATTTCTGAAAGAATTTGAACGACTTTGGCGAAAAGTGAAAATCGGCAAATCTATTCCAATTCGTCCACGTTCCCCAACACCGGAATGCTCACCCCCCGCGGCGTGGGCGGGGCAGCCGGCTGATCCACCCGCCGCACGTCCGGCAGCTCTCGTACGACCGCGATCTCATCGCACGCATCGCGTTTCGGGCACCGCACACAGTCGCTCCACACCTTTAGCGGCAGAGTCTCCTTCGGCACCACCTTGAATCCGAGCTTCTCAAAAAACGTCTGCTCATAGGTCAGCGCCATCAGCCGGGCGATCCCCAGCCGGCGGCCTTCTTCGACAGTCCATTCCACGAGTTGCCGCCCTACGCCCTTGCCACGGAACCCTTCCTCAACCGCCAGCGACCGTACTTCCGCCAAGTCGGCCCAGATAATGGTCAGCGCCGCACAGCCGACGACGCGTCCGTCGGCTTCGTACACGCCGAAATCGCGCAGGTCTTCGTACAACTGCGCAAAGCTCTTAAACAGCATCTTCCCCAGCTCCGCATGGCTGTTGATGATCTGCTGAATCCGCGGGACGTCGTGAATGGTGGCGCTTCGGATCATTTTCTTTTTGTCAGTGGTCAGTGGTCCGTTGTCAGTTGTGAAGCCGTGATCGCGATTCATGGTTCGTAATAATAGCCTCGGGCGAAGGCCACGCACTGGATTTCGTGTCGCGGTGCGTCAATCCAACTGACCACGGATCACGAACAACTGACCATTAAGCAACCTCGAATATAAACTCCACCTCCACCGCCGCATCCAGCGGCAGGGTATTCACCCCGACTGCCGCCCTTACATGCTTCCCCGCGTCGCCAAAAAGATCGATCAAAAACTCGCTCGCCCCGTTCGCGACCTTCGGCTGCTCCGTGAACGAACCGTCCGAGTTGACAAACGCCCCTACGCGCACCACGCCGACGATGTGATCGATGCGGCCTTCGACCGCCTTCACCGCCGCCAGGGCGTTGATGACGCACTGCCGAGCCGCGGATTTCGCCTGCTCGATCGGGCACCGCGAAGGCACCTGTCCCACCGCCATTAACTTCCCCTCCTTCATCGGCAATTGCCCCGCGACATAGACGAGGTTTCCGATCCGCTTCGCCGGCACGTACGCCCCGAACGGGCCGGGGACCGCCGGGAGGGTGATGCCAGCCGCATTGAGTTTGTCTTGAATTCCCATTCTTGCTTCATTCAAAATCATGTTGCCAAGCCGTCCGGATATCGTTCAGCCCCGCATCGACATCAAAATCCTCTGGAATTCGCCCGCGCAGAATCCCATAGAGATCTTGCTGCAATGCCAGCCGCTTAACCGCGATCGGCGATGCGTCATTAGGTTCACTCATATGTCACCTCACAGGCTCAATCCTAGTCACGCGCCAGCACGTTTCAATTCACCATCGGCGACCGCTCACGGGTGCTTGAAATCAGCCACGTCCCAAGACCATGTGCCAAGGTGCATTCACTCGGATTTGACCTTGACGGTCTTGGCTTCTTGGCGTACTTGGCGCTGTCCATTTGCTCCTCTTCGCGTCTGCCTTCGCGCCCTTCGCGGCTTCGCGGTCATCCGCATCGCGGCACTTCATCGACGCGGAAAGTCGCTGCGCCCGGGCTTTCTTCGATCCGAATACAGATCGAACATCACGGAGTACCGAGACCATGGGCAGGATGCCCATGCCACTATCACACCAACGTCCTCTCATCCGGCAGCCCCTCCGCCAATCCGTCCAATGGCATCCGCATCGTCTGCCACATCACCCAGCACTCCAGCCCGAACGGGATAAACCCCAGCAAACCGATCACCGGCATTTCGAAATACCGAACTTCCTGCGCCGCCCCCAAAAACGGCAGGTGATACACCCATTTCGCCAGCGCCCAGTAATTCCAAAACTCCCACAGCAACCCGCACAATAATCCCCCCGCAAACGCCGCGAGCGTGCGGCCGTACCAGCCCGCCTGCCAATCCCGGAACATCCCCGGCCGGCCTAGTTTCAAATTGATCGGATCGAGAAAAAACACAAGGCTCGTCCAAAGCGTCAGGTTCGTCACCGGGTTGCGGCCGATGAACGGCCACACCAGCATCGCCGCCCCACACGACAGCGCTACCCACTTCGCCCACCGCGGCATCCGCCACCCCGGGCTCCGCGCCCCGTCAAACCACCCCAGATTCATAAAGAACTGCCCGCTCAAGAGCATCCCTGGCACCACGCACGCGAACGCGGATGCATACCCCCAATACCGGCTCCACCGGTTCTCCTGCGGCATCCCGATGTAGTCCCACGCGCGGATGTAATAAAAGTTGATCCAATCAAACACACACCAGATGAAAATGGACGCCAGGCATAGCAGGGCAAAATGGTGCGGCCGCCGACGCACCGGGCTGGTCCCCGTCTGCGCGACGAGAATCCCCTCCATCAAAATCACGTACCCCGGCCAAACCAGCGGCGTCATGTTCACCGCCGCCCACCGCGCCAGCCGCCCCATCCCCGACGCCGGCTCCCGCGCCATGACTTCCACAATCGCCCCCTGCGACCGCAGCGCCCCCCGATGCGAAGCAATCACATCCCCAAAGAGCAACGCCTCGCAAGCCACCACCCAAATGATCCCCACCCAAAGCGTCAAAGGCCACCGCCGACGTCCCACCGCCCCCGGCCATTCCCGCTCCCGATCCATAATGGATTGTGCGCCGCTCATGCTTTCGATCATACACCCCAGCCGCCTTCATTCGCGCACCACTTGCACCACCCCGCGCGCCTGGTGCATTTGGAGCATTGTGGTGCGCTTGCCAAAAAA
>JAQGHH010000102.1 GCA_028288945.1 Phycisphaerales bacterium | reverse complement strand
CGGCTGGTGCGGAGGGCGTCGTCGGCTTCGACGCTGGCGTCCGTGCCGGAAATGGCGACGACGGACGGAGCGGCCTTGCGGGCCACATCCTCAAAGCGGTTTTCCAAATCCACGATGCCGAACGTGTCGGAGATCGCGAGCCTCGGCGCTGTGCCCACCGGGGGCGGCGCCTGGGCGGCGTGACCGGAAGTCGCGCCGATGGAATTGCAGGAGAGTAAAAGACCCGAGAGCGAAAACAGCGCAACAGCCCCGCCGCGTGCGCTGTGCACGACACATCTGCCCATGCGTGACTCCGGCGAACGTAAAACAACCCGTTAGCCCAGAGACCCGGAAGCCCGGATCTCACGCCGCGGCCGCTTTCCCGCATAGCCTCGGGAAAGCGGCCTCGGCGTTTCGATCTTTGCTCAGCAATCCGCAGGCCTGCGACCTTTAGACGCCCTGGTGGACGTCCGCCGGCCCAGGATTTCGCGGATTACTCTGGCGTTATCAACGCCTTGTCAACTTCAAGTGTTTTCGGCACGCCAGCGACCCGGCAAACGCAGATGAACGGGGTTTAGGCCGCATCACCATGCAATCGCAACGGGAGCTTGCCCGAGTGCCGATTTCTTAAGCAGTCCACCAAATCGCCGTGCGTCCGTTGGTGGTGCAGCTTTTTCGGCTGCAAATGCAGGCCTGAAAGCCTGCACCACAAAGCGCGAATCGTGCACGGCTGTTTAGACCGCCGATCCCGCCAGCTCTTCCGCCTCTTCCAGCGGAGTGTCCAGCGCACGCTTGGCGTTCGGAAGGCCCTTGCTCTTGAGCACGGCCTCTCGAATTTCATCGGCCAGATCCTTGTTGACCGAGAGAAATTGCTTGGCGTTTTCGCGGCCTTGCCCGAGCCGCGTCGGTCCATAGTTATACCACGCGCCGCTCTTCTCGACAACATTGCCCAGCGCCGCCAGGTCAAGTAAATCGCCTTCGTAGCTAATGCCACGATCGAACATGATGTCGAACTCCGCGTCGCGGAAAGGCGGGGCGATCTTGTTCTTCACCACGCGGGCGCGGGTGCGGTTGCCGACGGAGACTTCCCCCTCCTTGATCGTGCCCGTGCGGCGGACGTCGATGCGGATCGACGAGTAAAACTTCAGCGCCCTTCCGCCCGGCGTCGTCTCTGGGTTGCCGAACATCACGCCGATCTTCTCGCGGAGCTGGTTGATGAAGACCACCGTGCACTTGCTCTTGGAGATCGCCCCCGTGAGCTTGCGCAGTGCCTGCGACATGAGGCGGGCCTGCAGGCCCACGTGGCTGTCGCCCATCTCGCCTTCGATTTCCGCGCGCGGGATGAGTGCCGCGACGGAGTCGACGACGATCAGCTCCACCGCGTTGGAGCGGACGAGCATCTCGCAGATTTCCAGGGCCTGCTCACCCGTGTCGGGCTGGCTGACGAGCAGGTCGTTCAACTGCACGCCCAGCCGCTTGGCCCAGGAGGGATCGAGCGCGTGCTCCGCGTCGATGAACGCGGCCACGCCGCCCAGCTTCTGTGCGTTGGCGATCACATGAAGCATGAGGGTGGTTTTGCCGCTGGATTCGGGGCCGAACACTTCGACGACGCGGCCCTTGGGGATGCCCTGGCCGCCGAGGGCGATGTCGAGGCTCAAGCTGCCGGTGGGGATGCCTTCGATGACCTGAATATTTTCGCCGTCGAGCTTCATGACGGCCCCCTTGCCGAATTGCTTTTCGATCTGCTGAACGGCGCGGGAAAGCGCCGAATCGCGGGCAGGATTGCTCGGGATTTCAACCTTTACCGGTTTGGACGGGGTGGCGTGCGCGGAATCCTTCTTCGCGTCCGCCTTTTCGGTGGACTTGGCCATGGGATGCTCCTAGCGCCGGGTATGTTGGTCAGCCGGCCTGTATGTAGTGGCTTGGGTGCGGACGAAGCCGACAATCGGCCACCCCGCAACTGAACTCGACGGAAGCCACATACCGCCCTTGTTCAGTGTTTGTAAGGTCGATGATAGAGGCAGAATTCGGCAAATGCAACACCAAAGGTTGAGAAATTCCGGCGAGCTTGCGTCATTGAGTTGACATTCGATCGCGCAGAGGAAATCGGGCGACCGGGATGTACTGCGCGCCTTCGGGCTTTAGTCGGCTTTCCATCAAAACGAATTCGGAAGCGACGAACTCCGGCCCGGGCAGAAGCGGTCCGGCCGCGCGTTCCCATGCATCGCGCTTGTCGGCAGGGAGTGGCTCGCGACAGCGAACGAGCGTGATGTGCGGCCGATAGAGTCGTCCATCCGGCGGGATCCCCAACCGCGCACAGTGTTCTTCGATGGAACGGTGCAGGTAATTGACGCGCCCGACATCGCCGGCCAACCCCATCGCGACAACACGGCTCGGCCGGCGCGGAGGAAAGCCTTCCAGCCGATCCGCGCGCAATACGGCCGGTCCTTCAGTGGCAACTTCTCCTAATGCACTGCATAGCGCGGGAAGGCGGTCGTCCGAAACGTCGCCGAGGAATTTGACCGTGACGTGAAATTTCTCAGGCCGAACCCAGGAAAGGCCGTAACGGCCCCGGCAGTGCTCCTGGCCCTTGCGGACGAGCCCGGCGATGTGCTGTCGCACCACGTCGGGCAGTTCGATGGCAATGAAGAGCCGCATCCCTCATGGTAGCAACATCGGGGTCCTAATCCGGCTCCGTTCACCAGATCGTAGGTAAATTCGCTGAGCGAATGCGAAGATCCGCGGTCACAAGTGGAACGCCCAGGTGCAATGCGGTTGCGGCGAGTATCCGGTCCGGAAGATCCGGCACGATGTCACGAGGGATTCGGGTCATCGCCTCCGCAATGACAGAATTGAATGCGACCTCTGCCAATGCACTTCCAGATCGTCCGAGTTCTCCCACCACTCGCAGAAACGTATTTGCTGCGATTCTTCCCTTTTCTTCGAGCTATATAATCTCCGCGAGCGAGATTGCCGAAATGTGGAGCAAATCACCGGAGCCGACCGCAGCTTTAATGGCGGCGTGCGCGGCCCCGGAAAGTCGGGGCGAATTTTTCCAAATACCATATGAGGGCATGGGTATCGAGTACCAAAGCGCTCATGCCCCCATCTCCCGCGGGAATCCGCGCCACATCTCACGGCGCGCCTCGGCAAATTCCTCCAAACCGAGATTCGACGGTTGATCCGCGAGTAATCCCTCCGGATCACGACGCGCCCCGGCCTTCGCCGGCTTTCGCTCGAGGAACTCGACGAAATCCAAGACTTCCAACTGCCGCTCAGGAGGCAATTGCTCCACTTTCCGGGCGACGGTATCCGAAATGCTCATGGGATGTCCTTCGCACCATTCTATCATTTGGATCGTCAGGAAGACACGCCAGGTAACCCTAGAAACTCATCGCCGTCTTGAAGTCGTGCCAGCGGCTGTCGATCTGGCCGCGGTCGGCCCGTTTGATCCCTTCCAGCGAGAAATCTGAAATCGTGTAGCTCGCGACGACCGTGCCGTACGCCAGCGCCCGCTTGAGGGTCGCGCCCGAGATTGTGCCGCCTTGTGTCGCGAGATACCCCATCATCCCCCCGGCGAAGCTGTCGCCGGCGCCGGTCGGGTCCACCACGGCCTCGGCGGGGAACGCGGGAAGCACGAACGCGCCGCTATCGCTCACCATCAGGCAGCCGTGCTCGCCTTTCTTAATGACCACGAATTTCGGGCCCATCTTCAGGACCTGCTTTGCCGCGGCGATCAGGTTTTTTTCTTCCGTCAGCAGCCGGGCTTCGCCGTCGTTGAGCACGAACCCGTGGACCTTGCTCAACAGCTTCACCAGCTGCGGCCGCTCGGTCTGGATCCACAGGTTCATCGTGTCCGCCACGATCAGCCTGGGCGATTTGAGGCTCGCGAGCATCTCCTGCTGGAGCACCGGGTGCGTGTTGGCCAGAAAGATAAACTTGCTGTCCAAAAACCCGCCGGGAATCTTTGGCGCACGCTCGGCGAGCACGTTCAAATCCACCTCGACCGTCACGGCTTCGTTGAGGTCCTTCAGATACGACCCGTGCCAGCGAAACGTCTTGGAGCCCTTGCGGACTTCGATGCCGCCCGTGTCCACCTCGCGCCCCTCGAAGAGCGTGAAGAGGCTCTTGGGATGGTCCTCCCCCACCACGCCGACGAGCCGCACGGGCGTGAAAAAACTCGCCGCATAGGAAAAGTAAATCGCCGACCCGCCGAGCACCTGATCGCGCTTGCCGGCAGGTGTTTCAAGCGTGTCCAGACCGATCGAGCCGGTAACGAGCAGAGACATCGAAGCTCCGGGTAAAAAGTGCTGAGTGCTGGGTTCTGAGTGCTGAGTCCGACGAGGAATGTGAATACAGGATGAGCTGAAGTTTAGCAATCGGCCGCGCCTTGGATTCAGCGTTCAGCGTTCAGCGTTCAGCGTTCAGCATTTCCTCACGCTCTTCCCGGCAGCTGGCGGATCTTCACGCGGGAACTGGTCACGGTGTAGAGCCGGCCGGGGGTGAGGCGTTTGTAGCGGTTGAATAACCGGTCCACCGCATCGTCCTGCTCGACGTCCCCTTCGCCGACGTTCAGGTAGACGATTGACCGGCCGAAGCGAAAGGGGTCTTCGCCGAAGGGCGCGTTGGCCAGCGTCTGGTCGGCGGTCAGGAGATCCAGTTGATGTGCGTGCGCCGCCTTCAGCACTTCCTCCGGCGAAGCATCGGCCGACAATTCGATATCAGCCGCCTGCCGGGCGTCGTGCCCATGCCGCTTAAGCGCCTCGGAAACCGCCGCCGTGGTATGACCAAGAACAAGCCAACGCATCGCCGCATGGTAGCGGATTGCCACGCGGGCGGAAACCTCCCGAGCGCTCGGCCGCGGAGGCCGCTTAGGGCGGTGCATCCGCGAAGCTAACGAAGTGCCCATTTCGCCCGGCCGAGCCGGCTATGGATTGATCTCTTCGCGCTCCCACCCATTCTCAATTCTCCACCGTCGCCGCTGGTGCGGGTGGGTCAGCAGGCGCAGGTGCTCTACCTGCGTCGGCTCAAGGAACAGCGTCTCAAACGTCCCCGGCGGCGCGGTGGCCGCGTCCACCGTCGCCGGGAAAGCGGCATCCCCCTGCGTACGCGGCGTGCCCGGCGCCGGCCAGAAGAACAGCGCCCGGCTGGCGTCGCTCATCTGCCGCCAGATCTCCAGGCGCACCCCGCCCGTCGCCGCCGCACCAAGCCGATCGACCGTCCCGAAAAATCGAAACTGCTCCCGCGCCTCCGGCAGCCAAACAACGATCTCCGCCTCGTTTCGCTCGGCGAGCTGCACGTTCTTATCGCTCCGCGCATCACTCACAAACCAGAGCGAGCCGTCGCCCCCCATATGTCGCAAGACCACCGACCTCGCCCGCGGCGAACCGCCCGCGTCCACCGTCGCGAGCGTGGCCACCAACGGCTTTGCCGAAGATAACTCTCCCGCCGATCGACGGAATTCGATGAGCCATTCCATGTCTGAATTGTAGGTTCGGCTGTGCCGAACGTTGCTGTGAGCGCGCGTGTTATCGCCGGAGCGGGCGCGAGTGTCGATTGCTGTCACCCGTTCACTTCATCTCTCACGCCGCCAACACTACAATCCCGCGGACGCTCTTTGAGAGAGGACGTTTCTTGAGCACCGCCGGTGAACCCTATCTCGAGCCTTACCTGCGTGCCGCACAGAAGCACGGCGCGGAGTTTCCGTCGCTGCTTTGGGCCAGCCCTCGCACACAGCGGGCGCGGTTCGAGGCGATCCGCCGGGCGTACGACCCGGCGGGCCGGTCGGTCCTCGACGCCGGGTGCGGGCGCGCGGATTATTTATCGTTCCTCCTCGAACATGGCGCAGCGCCCGCCGACTACATCGGGATCGAAGCCGTGAACGACCTGGCCGACGCCGCCCAAACGCGGCATCCGAAGGCGACGGTCCTCCGCGCCGATTTCGTGCGCGAGCCGGCAAGGATGTTTGTCGGGGCGGACGTGGTTGTCTTCAGCGGTTCGCTCAACACGCTGGAAGGCCCGGCGTTTTTCAAAACCGTCCGCCGGGCGTACGACGCGGCGGGAGAGGCGCTGGTATTCAACTTCCTCTCGTCTTCCGTCCTCGCCGGGCAGGTGTATTTGTTTTGGCATTCGCCGCAGGAAGTGCTCCGCTTTGCCCGGGAATTCTGCGCGGACGTGCGCCTGCGGCAGGATTACCTCGCCGGGGACTGCACGGCATGCCTGGTCAAGCCGGACGCTCCCGGCACGAAAGAACCCGTTCATGGATGATATCGCCATCGGCCGTATCGACGTTCACTCGCACCTTCTGCCGGGCATTGATGACGGATGCCAGACGCTCGAGGAATCGCTCGCCTGCGCCCGCATGCTGGTGGAGGCCGGGTATACGCATAGCTTCTGCACGCCCCACATCTGGCCGAATCTGCCCGACAACAACACGTCGGTCATCACGGAGCGCGTCGCCAAATTACAGCGAGAGTTGGACGAGGCCGCGATTCCCCTCCGCCTCTTCCCCGGCGGAGAGATCAACCTCCGCCCCGATACCGCCGACCTGAGCGCTGAAGACGTCGTCACCTACGGCATGTGCCGCCGACACGTGCTCTTCGACCTCTGGGCCGAAAAGATCCCGGCGTTCTTCGAACCGGCCGTCAAACATTTGCAGTCGATGGGCCTGACCACCATCCTCGCCCACCCCGAGCGCATGCGCGCCGTACAGGACGATCCCGGCTTAGCCGACTACTTCGCCGAAATGGGGATCTTGATGCAAGGCAATCTCCAATGCCTCGGCGACCCCCCCACCACCCAAACCCGCCAGGTCGCGGAACAATTCCTCGCGGAAGACCGCTACTTCATGCTCGGCAGCGACCTGCACAATCTCAAGTCGCTACCCTTACGACTAAAGGGACTGCGGCGGGCGATCGAAGCGGTGGGCGAAGATAAAGTCCGCCAGCTCACGTGGGACCATCCGAAGCAACTCCTGCCGTTGGCGAAATCCTGATCCCGGCATCGGGTTCCTGAATAGCGAGGAAGCTATTCTCTCTCCCCCGAGTACGAGGCAGAGGGGACCGGATTTGGCATTGGCGCTGCTGCATTTGATCGGCGGGGTTACATTCTTGTCCACCCTCTTCGAATGCAATGCCGATTCGCTGGTACAATACTTTGGCAGAGGATTCATTATCTTAATCGCGCTCTTCGTGGCGACGGCATTTGGACACATATTGCTCAACTTAATGAGGCAATACTCAGGCCCGTTCTCGTGGATTTTGATCGCCTCGCTGGCGGTCGTGTTGCAATCCGCACCTTCGCGCGCCGCGGACGTGCCGCAGGACGACATCGCCATTCTCCCGCGCGACTTCACTCTGGCCGGCCCCGTGGCCCGGCAGACGTTGCTTGTGGAGAAGCTTCATGAAGGCCGCGCGATCGGCGAAGCCGAAGACGTCTCTTTCACTTCCAGCGACCCGAACGTCCTGAAAATTCACGGCAAGACGGCCGTCCCCATGGGCAACGGCAAGGCGACCCTCACCGCCACCTCGGGCGACCGTACCGCCTCTGCCCCGGTGACGGTAACCGCCTTCGACAAGCCCGCCGTCCCGAGCTTCCGCAATGACATTCAGCCGATCCTCATGGCCGGCGGGTGCAGCAGCGGCGCGTGCCATGGCGCCGCGGCTGGGAAGAACGGGTTCAAGCTCTCGCTGCGAGGTTATGACGACGAAGGCGACTGGCGCGCCCTGACGCGTCATGCGATGGGCCGGCGGCTCGACACGTCAGAGCCGGGGCGCAGTTTGATGCTGCTCAAGCCCACGGCTGCCGTGCCGCACAAGGGGGGCGAGCGGATCAAGCCAGGGTCGATCGAATACAACCTTCTGGCCGAGTGGATCGCCTCCGGCGCGCCCGGGCCGCGCGCGGATGACCCGCGGAT
>JAQGHH010000590.1 GCA_028288945.1 Phycisphaerales bacterium | reverse complement strand
CCGGCGAATGCTCGCCCTGCTCGCCTTGCGCGTCGTCGCCCTCGCGCTGCTCGTGCCCATGCTCTTCGAGCCCGTCCTGCGCTACGTGAGCCACCGCAACCCGGAGCGGCCCATCCTTTTTCTGGTGGATACGTCCGGCTCGATGTCCTTCCCTGATGTTCAAAACGGCCCCACCCGCATCCAATCAGTCTGGCAAACGCTCTCCCCGGAACTCGACCGGATCAAGACCCATTTCGTCCCCCGCTACTACACATTCGCCACCGGATTCCAGGAACTGAAAAACGCCGACGAGTTGTCCAAAGTAGCCGCCGACGGAAAATCGACCGACATCACGCTGGGGATCAACAAGACGGTCGGCTCCGTCGCCCGCGACGACGCGGCCATCGTCCTGATCACCGACGGGATCGACAACACCTCGCCCGATGTCGCCGAGGCCGTCCGCAATTCCCGCTACCCCATTCACACGCTTCGCGTCGGCTCCGAGCAGACCGCGTCGGCGAACCTCGTGAACATAGCCGTGGCCGACGTCGAGGCTTCGGAGGATTTCGTCGTCAATCACGAATCCATGGTGAAGGCCACCATCAAATCCACCGCCCTGCCCAACCGCGTCGTGGATGTGAAAATGGCCGAGGTGGACGACAAGGGAAAGTCCGTCGGCACGCTCGTCACGCAGAAGCTGATCCTTCAGCCGGCACCCGACGGGCAGCCGGTATCGATGCCTTACAAGCCGGCGACCGTCGGCGTGCATCGCGTCGCGGTGTGGGTCGATCCCGTGCCCGGCGAGCGGAGCGTCGTGGACAATCGCCAGGAATTTCAGGGCCTGGCGATCGACCCGCGCATGAAGGTGCTCTACATCGAAGGCCGCGCCCGCCCTGAGTATCGCGAGCTAACCCGCACCCTGAGCCGCGACCCGAATATAGAAGTCGCCACGCTGCTGCGCGTGCAGAAAGACCGCTTCTCCGCTTCCGGCACGGCGGACGGCGCGCCGTTCAAAGGGATGCCGCAATCGCTCGAGGAGTGGAAGAAGTTCGACGTCATCATCCTCGGCGATCTCGACGCCAGCTTCCTCCCCAAAGCCAAACAGGAAGCCATCGAGCAGACCGTCCTCAACGGCGGCGCACTGTTAATGATCGGCGGACAAAATTCCCTCGGCCCCGGCGGATATCGGGGCACGCCCATCGAAAAAGCCCTTCCCGTCAGCGTCGGCCCGGTCAACAGCCCGCAGGAGAAATCGGAATTCGTCCCGCGCCTGACTGCGGAAGGCGCAACCCATCCCGCAATGGAAGGCTTGCCCGATTTCTTCGGCACGGAAGACAAGCCCGGCACAAAGCAGCTTCCCAAGCTCCGCGGAAATGTGGTGGTGTCGGGCGCAAAGGGCGGCGCGCAGGTTTTGCTGATTCACCGCGACCGCCCCGGCCCCGATGGCAAGCCGCAGATCGTGCTGGCCGTGCAGCGTTACGGCAAGGGCCGATCCGCCGCATTCACTGCCGACACGACCTACCTGTGGACCTTGCAGATGTACGCCATGGGCCAGGACAGCCCCTACAACCGCCTGTGGGGCCAGCTCGTCCGCTGGCTCGCCGGTGCGGACGTTCGCAACCGTCAGAAAGGCGCGGGGCTCGAAGCGCTGCTCAACAAAAGCGTCTATCAGCTCGGCGAAAGCGTCCGCCTCCGCGCTCTGGTCCGCGACGAGCACGGCGACGCCACACGCTACGCCCAGGTGACCGTCAACCTCACCAAGGCCGGCGGCAAGGACACGCAGACCTTCAGCCTCAACCCTGTCGAAAGCCACGCCGGCATGTATGATCTGATCATTCCCCACCCCGGTCAGGGCGAATGGACCGCCGACCTGTCCGCCACGAAAGACAACAAACCGCTGGGCAAACAGTCGCTGAAGTTCACCGTCATCCCCCCGGCCGACGAGATGCTCAAGCTCGCCGCCAACCCCCGGCTGCTGGCATCAACCGCCGACGTCACCCACGGCACCCACCGCGACCTCGCCGGCCTCCCCCAGCTCCTGGATGAACTCATCCGCGCCGACAAAACCCCGACCGACAGGGAAACCTCGGTCAACCTCAGCAACTACCTGAGAGCCGCCCTCACCTTCACCGGCCACCAACCCTCCTGGCAGAAGCACACCGATCTTCCCATGCAAGCCGCCTTCGTAGTCTTAATACTCGCCGCCGAATGGACCCTCCGTAGAAGGTGGCAGTTGGCGTAGAGCGAGGCTGTACCTGTAGGGTGGGCATACTTGCCCACCATTGGCCCTGTGCGCATGCAAGCGGTGGGCAAGTACGCCCACGCTACACGTATCCTCCCGTCCGCTCTTCATTTTGACTTTTGCATTTTGCATTTTGCATTCCATTCCGCGCCCCGCATTCGGTTAGCATTGCCCTTTGCCTTGAAGTCCGCACAATCCCGGCCCATGGCTCGGCTCTCCGATGTTCCCAAAGTAATTAAATCCGTCGGCTACTACCGCTTCGGCCGCCGCGTCTGGGACGAGGTGAACAAGGATAACCTGTTCGTGTGGGCCTCCGCGCTCGCCTACTCCTGGCTGTTCGCGATCTTCCCGTTCTTCCTGTTCCTGCTGGCGCTCGTGCAGCATCTGCCGCAGAGGACGACCGAACGCGCGCAGGCCGAGATCACGCGGATCGTCGAGGAGCTTTTCCCGGAGCCCGTCTCCGCGATGTTCCGTCGAAACATCAACGGCAACGAGCGCAACCTCCTCCACGAACAACGCGGCACACTGCTCTACTCGGGCCTGATCATTGCCGTCTGGGCCGCCAGCGGTGGAACGGTCATGACCATGTCCGCGCTCGACCGCGTCTACGAAATAGAGAAAGGCCGCCCCGCCTACCAGAACCGCCTGCTGGGCATCCTCCTGACCATCGTCGTCATCGTGATTCTGGTGGCGGTGGTCTGCCTGCTCCCGGTGGCGACGTTGATCAAGGCGTGGATCATCCACGTGGGCCGGGTGGAAAGCGGGTCATCCGTGCTGGTGGTCTTCGACATCGCGCGGTGGTCGGTGTCGGTGGTCCTGATGTTCGCGGTGCTCACCGTCGTCTACCACAAGGGCCCGGCCATCCGCCACCGTTTCGTCGCCGTCACCCCCGGCGCGGTCTTCGTCGTCGTGGTGTGGGTGGTTCTGGGCCTGCTCTTCCGCCTGTACGTGGACCGCATCGGCGCCAAAGGCTACAGCAAAACCTACGGCGCGGTGGGGGCCGTCGCGATCCTGCTCTTGTTCTTCTACGTCGACGCGCTGGTCCTGCTGATCGGCGCGGAGATCAACAGCGAGATCGACTTCGAGGTGCTAAAAGTCCGCCGAGGCACCCGCGATTTTCGCATCGCCGAGGATCTGACGACCGGCGCACCGACCGCGTGCTGAAAGGGCTGATGGGAGAGGATGGAGGATGGCGCTTTGCCATCCTCCATCCTCCATCCTCGATCTTCCAATTCGACCTACTTCTCACCAATTCCCGCCACCACCGGCGGCCACTCTGCTAGCTTGTCGACCGCCACCGAGCCCCACGTCGTGCACAGGTGTCCGAGCATTTTCTCGTCCCCCTGTTTCTTCGCGAAATCGCGGAGTGCGATTGTGGCCGGCGCATTCCTCCACCCCGATGGCCACACCCTGAACCCCTTTTTCAGGAGCAGCGGGACCGACGGATATTCCGCGCGTTTCTCGTAGTGCCAGTCGCAAATCACGATGTCCTTGGGGATTTTGTCGATCGCGGCTTGCGTACCGTTTTTCGACGCCTCCCATTCGCCGTAACCGGTGGCTTTGCCGTCGAGTAGCCGGTCGCCCCACATGAGCATCTGAAGCTTTCGCTTGCCGGCCACGTGGCCGTGCATGTCGTTCACGGCTTTGGCGAACGAATCGGCCGGGTTCGTCCCCTTGCACCTCGGGCAGAACTCGGACGAAACCAGGAATACTTCGTCCATCCCCACATGAATGGCATCTGCATTAAACGCATCGACCAGTTCATCAAGGAGCGAGAAGACGATCCCGTTCACCTTCGGATGCCGCGGGCACCAGCTCCGGCAATAGATCCCTTCGTTGTCCGGATACTTGCCCGGCGTCTCGTCGAATTCCGGGTACTTCTTAAGCAGCGGAAACGTCGCCTTCTTCCACGACTGATGCCCGAGGCAGTTGAACCCCGGAATCAGCCGAATGCCCTTCTCCCGGCAGGCTTTGGCCGTCGCGCTGGCTTGTTTTGCCGTGACTTTTCCCCCGTCGGACAGCTCCGGATGCGACTTGAAATCAAAGGCGTAGTTGACTTCGATGACCGCCACATTCACGCCCAAATCAGCGAGCCTCGGCGCCTGCTCCGCGAGCGTCCGCAGGCCGCCGTCGCCACCGATGCAGAGGTGAAGCCCCTTCCAAAGCCCGGCGGATCTTGCCTCCTCGCCCGCCGCGTGCAGGGCCTTTGCCAGCGCCGCCGAGCCCATCGCCGCGGTTGCGGCGGCCAATACGGTCCTTCTGGAAATCATCGCTTGATCCTTCCTCATAGCCGTTCCCCCTTAAGTCCCGAATGTGAATTGCGCGCGCCTGCAACACCCATCACTTCGTTTCCGCCTCCACTTGCTTTGTCACCGGCGGCAGGCACGCGCGTTCGTCGCATGCTTGATAGGATACCGAAAGCTTCACCGCCGGCCCCTGGCGACGCTGCGCGGGGAAGCGGGCGACGATGGTCACGTCGCCGCTGTAAACGCGAATCGGCTGTTCTGCGAAAGCGGCGTGCAGATCTTCACCTGGCGGATATTCGATCGCGGCCTGTGCATCGTTGCCGGCCAGATTGAGCGTCGTCGGGATCAGCGGGACGTCTTCGCCGATATCGTGGGCGTTGATGTGAAAGCCGCGGAGGATGCTCAGGTGGACGAGCAGCTCGGATTCGCTGCGCCACCGCGTGTGGATCGATAGCACCCCCTGGGCGATTGGCTGCGGGTTCAGCGGCCGGTCCTCCGCCCCGTGCGTGGCGGCGGAGACGGTGAACGGCTCTGCCCGGCGGAGGAATACCAGCGCCGCCTCCACCATCGCGCTCATCCCTTCGCCCTGACTTTCCATCTGCCCCGTAAACGCCGCCAGCGTCTCGCGTGCCGCGGCCACGTGCCCGAGTTCCAGCAGCACCATCGCCGCCACCGCGTTGCCGCTGGGCAGCGGGCTGTCGGTCGCGGTCTTCTGGCGGACGAGCAGATCGGTGGCGGATTTGTCGGTGAAGTAGAAACCGCCGGCATCCGGGTCGCCGAACCGATCGAGCATCACCGCCGTGATCTCCGCGGCACGGTCCTTCCACGAATCAGCGCCAGTTGCATCGCGCAGCGCGAGAAGGGCGTGTGCGAAAAAGGCGTAATCATCGAGAAAGCCTTCGTACTTGGCTTTGCCTTCGCGACTGGCGCGGAACAGGGCGCCGCCGGGTGTGCGATGGCGGTGCAGCAGAAACTCAGCCGCTTTCGACCCGGCGTTGACGTAGTTCTCGTCGCCGAGAATCTGCCCGCCGTA
>JAQGHH010000580.1 GCA_028288945.1 Phycisphaerales bacterium | reverse complement strand
GCGGCCATGTTTCCGCCGGAGCTGATGCCGCCGAAGATGCCTTCTTCCTTCGCCAGCTTCCGCGCCCACTCGAAGGCTTCCTCGTCCGT
Source organism: Phycisphaerales bacterium (assembly GCA_028288945.1). Taxonomy (GTDB): domain Bacteria; phylum Planctomycetota; class Phycisphaerae; order Tepidisphaerales; family Tepidisphaeraceae; genus RYN-428. Next base: position 3,944 of record JAQGHH010000580.1, on the reverse strand, counting down.
GATCTGAATGACCTCGTCCACAATATCGGTGTGAAGATTGCGCGGGACGAAGCCTGCGCCGATGCCCTGAATTTTGTGGCGGCCGGGTTTGACGGGTTCGCCGTGCATGGTCTGGGTGATGACCGGCGACGCCACCGGCTCAACCGCGATTGCCTTGAAGCTCGGCTTCCGCGGCTTGATGACTTCGGCGACGCCGGTAATCGTCCCGCCCGTGCCGACGCCCGCGACGAGTATGTCGACCTTTCCGTCCGTGTCCTGCCAGATTTCCTCGGCGGTCGTCTTGCGATGAATCTCCGGGTTGGCCGGGTTCTCAAACTGCTGGGGGATGAAGCTGTTCGCCTGCTCCCCGGCGATCTGCTCCGCCTTGTTGATCGCGCCGCGCATCCCCTCCGCGGCGGGCGTCAGCTCCACCCGCGCTCCCAGCGCCTTAAGCAGCCGACGGCGCTCGATGCTCATGGACTCGGGCATGGTCAGCACGAGTTTATAACCCTTGGCCGCGCAGACGAACGCCAGCGCGATACCGGTGTTCCCGCTGGTGGGCTCGACGATGAGCGTGTCCTTGTTGATCTTCCCGGCCCGCTCGCCGGCCTCGATCATCGCCAGGCCGATGCGGTCTTTCACGCTGGCCAGCGGGTTGAAGAATTCACATTTGGCGAGGACGGTCGCATGGTCCTTGGGGACCAGGCGGTTGATCCGCACCAGAGGCGTGCCGCCGATGGTTTCGGTGATGTCGTTGAAGATACGGCCTTGGGGTTTTAAGGGCATGGGAATTACCTATAAGTACGGGGTCGGGTCCAATTGGCCTAAGCTGCGCGATGAACTGATATGAGCGGCGTCGATAACCTCCACCTGTCCGCCTGTGTGAAACACGTACATCGCAATCGCGTAGTCCGCCAGCGCTACCATTTCGTGATGGGTTATCTCGACCCGCCTGCCGTCGGAAATGTACGCGGCGAATGGTTCAAACGGGACGGCTTTCACCCAAGGAATCAGTTGCGAGTCTTTCATCGACGGCTCCCTTGCCAGCTATTGCTTGAAGGGCTTTGCACAAAGGTCTACGTCGCGCACCTGATTCGGGCTAACCAAAGCCATTCCGGTCTTTGTCACAACACCCATGCGACTGCCGTCAGGCGCCATGCCTAATTGATGCGGCTCCCCGACGAACAAACGTCGCCCGTCGTCGATGATCAGATAGAACGGTCGAAACGGCTGCGCGAGGCGAAGCTCCCGCAATTTCGCAAATTCCATTCGAGCACCTCTTACTCGCATCGTACATTCGGCTGCGCACTCTGCACACCGTCGCCCTTCTCTATCGGCGCGCCGACCAGATTGCCCCATTCCGTCCACGAGCCATCATAGTTCTTTACGTTGTTCACGCCCAGCAGGTACTTGAGAACGAACCACGTGTGGCTGCTCCGCTCGCCGATGCGGCAATAGGCGATCGTCGGCTTTCCGAAATCCACGCCGGCATCCGCGTAGAGTTTTTTCAGCTCGTCCACGGACTTAAACGTCCCGTCTTCGTTGGCGGTTTTGGCCCACGGGATGTTCTTCGCGCCGGGGATGTGCCCCGCCCGCTGCGCCGTTTCGCTCATGCCCGGCGGGGCGATGATCTTGCCTGTGAACTCATCGGGGCTGCGCACGTCCACCAGATTCACCTGGTTGCGGCCGACGACGTCCTCCACCTCGCGGCGGTACGCGCGGATCGATTCATCGGACGCCGGGATCGGGTAATTGCTGACCGGTGGAAGCTTGGTCGCGTCGGCGGTAAGCGGGCGCTTTTCCAGCTCCCATTTCTTGCGGCCTCCATTCATCAGCCGGGCGTCCTTGTGGCCGTGATACTTAAACTGCCACAGCGCCCAGGCGGCGAACCAGTTGTTGTTGTCGCCATAAAAGACGACCGTGTCGTCGGGGTTGATTTCCGCCCGGCGGTTGAGCTCGGCAAACGAGCGCGGGTCGATGATGTCCCGCCGCACCTTGTCGTTCAGGTCCGTCTGCCAGTTCCAGCCGATCGCGCTGGGGACATGGCCTTTTTCATAGGACGCGGTGTCGACGTCCACTTCGATAAGCTTCACCTTCGGGTCGTTCAAATGGCCGGCAACCCAGTTCGTATCGACAAGGACATCGGGATGGGTGTAGGTGGTCATGGGAAATCCTCTCTTCGCTTGATGTAGCGTGGAATGTCGAGCTTGGAGCGTGAACAGATCCTCAACCGCTTCGTCACGTTCCACGCTTCACGCTTCACGCACCACGTTTCACGTTTCAATCTTCTGCTCCCCAAACGTCTCCGTCTGATCGTCCAGAACCCAGCTCGTCATGGCGGCGGGGATTTTGTTCGCGATCGCCACGATCACGTAGCTGTAAAACGGCCAGGCGTGCTGGCGGTCGTATTCGCTCGGGCGGGCGGGGTGATCCGGGTGGCTGTGGTAATAGCCGAGCACCAGCTTCCCTTCCTGCTCCGCGGCCCGCTCCGCCTTAAGCTGCTGGGCCGGGTCGATGGAGAAGCGGTGATACTGCTCCTCCTTCTCAAACACATTGCGCCCCGGCTCCAGCCGTTCGACCACCCGCAGTGTGGCGCCCCCCTCTGTGAGGTCCCGGCCGATGAGGATGCCGCAACATTCGTTGGGATACGCGGCCACGCCTTCCGCTTCGATCTGCCGTCGAAGGGATTCGGTCAGGATCAGGACATTCACGGTCATGTTATTCGCTTGTTGACTCACCAATTCCCTTGTTGTGGCACGGGTTTTCAACCCGTGCGGGTTGCGCTCAAACATCCAAAACTGTACCCACCTCGCGCCGCTCGCACGGGTTGAAAACCCGTGCCACGTTACGCATCTCAGGGCCAGTTCTCGGCCTCCGACGCCGACTCCGTCCAAAAACTTTCCGACAAATACTTCGATGCCGAGTCGCAGAACACGGTGACGACGACGCCGTCCTTCAGACCGCGCGCGACCTGCATGGCCGCCACGAGATTCGCGCCCGATGACACGCCGACGAGCAGCCCTTCCTCCCGCGCCAGGCGCAGCACCATCTGATGCGCATACTCCGTGTCCACTTCGATCTGCCCGTCAGCAACCTCAGGATCATAAATGCCCGGCACCAGCGCGGTCGGCATGTGCTTGAGGCCTTCCAATCCGTGCAACGGCGAATCTGGCTGCATGCTCAGGCACTGGATGGCGGGGTTGAGTTCCTTCAGTCGGCGGGTGACGCCCATGAATGTGCCGCTGGTGCCAAGACCGGTGACGAAGTGCGTGACCCGGCCATCGGTCTGCCGCCAGATTTCCATGGCGGTGGTGTCGTAGTGAGCCTTCCAATTCGCATCATTGTTGTACTGGTCGGGATAGAAGTAGCGGCCGGGGTTGGCTTCAACCAGATCCTTCACGTATCGCTGGGCGCTGTCGGTGCCGCCCGTGGGGTCGGTGAAAACGAGTTCCGCGCCGTAAGCGAGGAGGCTCTGTTTGCGTTCGATGCTGGCGTTCTTGGGAAGGGCGAGCTTGCACTTGTAGCCCCGCTGGGCGCAGATCATTGCGTAGGCGATGCCCGTGTTGCCGCTGGTGGCGTCGATGAGGATCTTGTCTTTCGTGAGCAGCCCCCGGCGTTCGCCATCCAGAATCATCGCCAGTGCCGCACGATCCTTCACGCTGCCGCCCGGGTTGTACCATTCGGCCTTAGCATAAACCTCCACCGGCGCGACCTCCCGGCCAATGCGCTTAAACGCAAGCAACGGCGTGTTGCCGATCAATTGCAACACCGACCGCCCTTGCGTCTGTGCCTCACGAGATAGTTCAGTCACACTCAATTCCTATAAATCCTAGTGGAATAACACCAGCCACTCAAGGGCATTGTAGGCTAGCGCTCGGGCTTCGCGAAACTGCAAGCGGCGGAAGCCCATGGGGTCACATAAGTAATCCTGGCATTTGAGATTATGTACCGATATATCGTGCGTA
>JAQGHH010000579.1 GCA_028288945.1 Phycisphaerales bacterium | reverse complement strand
ACGAAGGAGAACCTGCGGCCAGAATGGGCATGGCGAGGGGCATAACGCGGCATCCCGTCGGCTGAAGCAAGTGCGGCCCAACCGAGGGACCACGGGGACTTTGTCGCCCTCCAACCGCGAACCGGGGACAAGAACAAAACGCCTTTTAGCGGGGGCGCGGAGGGGTGTCAAGGAACGGGCGGCGAGGCGTAATCCCGCGATCAGGATAGGAAGCGGTGAAAGCTAGCGAAGGTCCTTTTCCCGCAGAAGGCGGTCGGCCCACCGTGCCTGCTCTGCGGGGAGGGGAAACGCCGGTTTCGCATGATAGTTCAGGATCGAACCGTACGCGGCCCGGTCGTAAGCAGTAGAAAACACGACTTGGAGGTCGAGCGATGCGTCGGGGTCGCCACTTCGCAACGGCACATTGATGGGCGGCAATTGCTGCTCAATCTTGATCGGCCATAACAGCCCGCGGGGACGGCCCTGGGCTCGCGAGACGTGGACGCGATATTCGTGCGGAGGTGACGCCTCGTAAGGCGAAAAACCTTCTCCATCCCGGAGGAGGTCAATTTCGATGAAATGGCTGGAGGAATGCATGATCTCCAGCCGCTTTCGGTCATACGACTCGCGACCGGCGGAGCCGTGAATCTTGTTGGTGGGGCTGAGAACTTCGATCACGGCGACGACCGCCTGCCCGTCCGCGTCAATGATCTCGACGCGAGGTTCACGGTTCTCCTCATGGATTAGCGTGATGGCTTCGACCGGCTCGGCCACTGCGACTGTCGACACGCTGGGTTCGCCGCGATCGCTTACCGTTCCGGCCGCGGATTTCTGAAGCAGACGCACGTGGGGGACAAGCACACGGCGGCCCGGGTCATATTCATCGGAGATGTACACTCGCTCTTCGATCGTGGCGTAGTACTTAGGCAACAATCGCTGGTTCAGAAAAGCACGAATGCCGGAAATAAGTTTGGTATGCACGTCGGGCCAGCGACGCGGATCCTCAAGATAAGGATCCATGCCTGGAAACGGTGACGGCATTCTTGTTCCTCTGCTGCATTCGGCAAAGCTTCGCCGAGTTGCAGTATTCTATCAGGCTTTGCGGCGCATCGCCTATTTCGGCCCCCCCGGCGGTGGCGTTGAGGCTGGCGCGGGGGTGGGAGTGGCCGGCGCGGGCGTCGGGGTCGCCGGCGTGGGGGCGGGCGACGTGGGCGCGGGGACTGCCGGGGCGATGGTCGGCGGCGCGGGTTGGGTCGTGGGTAATGTCGTCGGCTGCGTCGCGGGTTGAGTGGCCGGCGGGGGTTTGGGGAGGCCGAACGCGCCGTAGAGGACGATGCTGCGCATCAGGGCGGTGGCGGTGGCGGGGTCGTAGCCGATGATGCCGTCCATCGGTTCGCCGGTGAGGCCGGCGGCGAGGTCTTCGCGGCTGTAGAAGACCGCCTGGCGGCCCTTCACGGTGATTGCGCGGACCCGCGGGCTCTTCAGCTCCCCCGTGAGCGATTTGCGGGCGAAGGTGCGGTAGCGCACGTTCTCCACCTTCGCGCCGGGCATGGTGTAAATGGGGCTCGCGGGGGGCAGCGGCACGTCAAGTTGTTTAACGGCGTCGCTGCCGAAGATGGCTTTCAGTTCCTCGTCGGCGGAGGCGACGAAATCCGAAGCGGCCCCCGCGGCGTCGACGATCAGCGTGCCGCCGCCGTCCACGAAATCCTTGAGCGCTTTGCGCTGCTCCTCTTTCAGCATGAACGAGGTCGTGCCGGTGAGGTTTGCCAGTTGCGCGCCTTTGAGCGTCTGGGCGTCGATCTTCCCCTTCTTGACGGTGAGGGCGACCTTGTCGGTGTTGTGGAGGATGGACGCGAGCCTGCGCCAGCCGCCGGGCTCGGGGTCCCAGTTGTTGCCGGCTTCCAGGCGGACGAGCGTCGCGCTGCGGGTGGTCTGGACGCCCGGGTCGTCCTTGACGATGTAGGTTTCCCCCTTGCGCATCAGGTTCTTCTTGTCGACCGCGTAGAGGAAGATGTTCGCGCCCAGCTCGAAGAGATCCTGCTTGGTCTTGTCGGAGCGGGTGTGCCAGCCGCGGGCCATGTCGGCGTCGGGGGCGAGCAGCATCAGCTCGCGGACGCCATTCGTCAGGCCGCGCACCTTCGGCCGGGCTTTCCAGACTTTTGCTGGGTATTGCTCGTCAACGAAGATCGGATGGACGGGCGGGAGGTCGCGGAACTCGTACTTGGGGAAGAGCTTCGTGCCGAGCCTTTCGAAGCTCTTGATGAAGATCGGGTTGTTGCAGTCGGCGTTGCCGACGATCACGCCCCCCTGCTCGGCGAAGGTGCGGAGCTTTTCGAGCTCGATGTTGTTGAAGTCCAGCTCCTTGTTGCCGCTGATGTAGAGGATGGGGGCGTCGTGCAATTCCTCGACGGGGACTTTGAGGTTGACGACCTGCCAGTTGAAGAACCCTTCGACGGAGTGCCCGCCCATCCAGTGGGCGAAATTGGCGACGTCACGGGGGCGCTCGTTCCACGGCCCCTCGACGGCCTTGCCGTTGTTGCCGGTGACGTCGTACTCGAGCTTGTTCATGACCACCGGGGCGCGGCCGCGGGCGAGGAACAGGAGGCCGAAGCAGGTGTTGGGGACGTCGCCGCCCCAGGAGCCGTCCGCCGCCTGATTTTTGGCGAGGTAGTCAGCGCCGACCTGGAACCAGTCGACGGTGCCGAAGTATTTACGGCCGCTGGCGACGCCGATGCGCTCGATGCCGTACATCGCGTAGAAGTTGCCGCCCAAGGCTTCCCTGATGTGCTTGTCCATCCACGCGAGGCCCGCTTCGATGTTTGGGTTGACGATGTTGCCTTTGCATTCCGCGCCGTTGCCCAGGGTGTAGTCCTGGGTGATGAAAAGCGTGGCGATGCCGGCCGCGGTCATGGACACGCTGGAGATGCCCTTGTCGGGGCCGTCGGCCTTGCGGTACGTCCATCCGCCGTCGGAATGTTGCGCGCGGCGCCACGCGGCGTCCACGAGACGCCAGTAGCTGACGGGGATTTCCGCGCCCGCCTGCTCGAGCGCCCAGACGCCCAGCACTCCGTACTGGCTGACGCTCCGGTCGTACCAGTTGGGCGGCTGCTGCTGGCCCTTCTCGAACCAGTAGGGGTAAAAACCGAATTCGTCCGCCTGCTGCTTCGCGGCCTGCGCGTAAACCGCGGCCAGGAGCGTCTGCTTGTCGCGCTCGATGTACGGCTTGAGTTTCTTGGGATCATTCAGGAGGAACCAAGACTGGCAGCGCAGGCCTGTCGCGTAGATGCCCTGAATATTGGCGTTCTGAAGGAATGCGACCGGCTTGACGAGCCTCGACTCCGTCTGGGGCGTATCGCCCGCGGCCAGCTCGGCGTACGTTGCGATGGCCGTCAGCCCGCCCCACTGCTTGCCGTTGACGTCCGCCTGTCCGGCCTTGGGGTCCGCGACCGGCACGTTTTCCCAGCTCCCGTCCTTGGCTTGACGCGAATAGAGGTAATCCTTCGCTTTCTGGATCGCCGCGTTCACCTCCGCGGGCGTTGCGGCACGCGCAGGAACGGATGCGAAAAGCGCGACCGTCGCGGCCGCCATCAAACACGCGGCGTGGTTCAGGAGGCGGGGCATGCAAACTCCGGGGTTCAAGAGTTCAAGGGTTTAAGCGTTCAAGATTCAAGCAGTTGGGCGTTTTCAAGTCCGAGTCCAATTCTCACGTTGGAATTCGCAATGATCCGGTGCAAATTGCAAAATGCAAAATGCAAATTGGCGGGATGCGAACTCCTATTGAACCCTTGAACTCTTGAACCCTCATTCCTTGCTCTGCGGCACTCGATACAGATACATCAGCCTTGGCGACGAAACGCGATCAAGGAGGCTGGCGTCGAGGTTGATGTTAATGCCGTTGGCCGACGGGGCGCGGCCGAACCTGGATTGCGAGCCGGCCATCAAATCGAAGAGCGTGACCGGCGGGTCCTGGTATTTCACGACCATCGGGCCGGTGAGGCCCGCTTTGCTGGTCGCGTACTTGATTGCCGCGTCGAGGTAGCCGGTGTCGTCGATGTCGTCGATCAGGCCGTTGTCCAGGGCCTCCTGGGCGGTGTAGGCCTTGCCGTTGGCGATCTCGTCGATCGTCCCTTTCAGCTTGCCCTTGCGGCCGTTGGAGACGACCAGCTTGAACTGGGTGAACGCGCTGTCGGCGATCGTCTGAAAGTAGGCGATGTCGCGCTCGTTGTCGGGCTTGAACATGGAGCCGGCGTTTTTGTAGATCGCGCCGGTGGAGACGATGGTGTCCTCCTCCACGCCCAGTTTGTCCATCAGCTTCGTGAGGTTGAATCGCGGGAGCAGAACGCCAATGTTGCCGGTAAGCGTGGTGCGCTCGGCGACGATATGGTCAGCGCCGCAGGCGGCGTAGTATCCGCCGCTGGTGGCCAGCGAACGCATGGCGACGACCACGGGGACGTTCTTTTCCCCCTTGAATTTCTTAATGCGCTTGTAGGCTTCGTCGGACGCGGTGACCGATCCGCCGGGCGTGTCGATCAAAATGACGACTGCCTTTACGTTCTTGTCATTCTGGGCGCGGGTGAGGAACCGGTCGAACTTATTTGCCAGCGACTCGTCAATGAGCCCTTCGAGCGGAATCACCGCAATCTGCTGATGCGCATCCCCCTGGGCGATCGTGGACTGCACGCCCCCCGCACCTCCGCCGGCGAGGACCACGAGGTTAAGAAGCATCGACCCGCCGAGCAGGATGAACAACAGCACTAGCAAAGTTCCCCAGCCCCACCCGAGCCTCCGTCGGGCGGGCGGATAAGGCGGCATGAACGGGCCCGGCGGGCGCATCTGCGGTGGATAACCCGGAGGCATCCCGCCCGGCGGGTAGCCGCCCTGAAAATACCCGGGCGGCGGATAGCCGGGCGGGCCAGAGGGAGCCTGCCCCGTCGGGCCCGGTCCCTGCGATCCGAATTGTCCCGGCCCTTGCGGCCCGGGCGCTCCACCCCCCTGCGGCCCGACGTTCTGCATGACTACGCCCGGCCCCAGCGGCTGCCAAGGTACCCCCGGCCCCGCGCCCGGTCCGCCCAAAGGCGTCGGCGGCGAAAATGCGTCGCGGGGGTCGATCGGTCCTTGCCCAGGAGGAGGTTGTGGGATCATAAGCTCGCCGGCAAATCTACCAACGCACTGCGGCGAGCCACCGGCCCTCCGCGTCCTTGCGCCACATCATCTTACGGGTTCGCGGAGGGACGCTCCAGTGCAATTCATTGTGGAATCAAGCGAGTTCAGGGTGCCGATTGCTCCAGCACCTGGACGCCAGTCACCTCGGCCGGCCGCGACGTCGGGCCAAACCAGCGGAAGGCGACCACCTGAAACGTGAACGCGCGGCCGGGCATCGCCAGGCCGCTTAAGTTCGCTTCGGTCACGGTGCAAGACGTAGCATTTGGCGAGAGTTGTGCGGGGATCAGCGTAACTCCGTTGGCAGTGATGAATCGAACCGCGTAGCCGTCCTCGTTGGAGGAGTTGTCGTCCCAGGTAAGATGGAATGAACCGCCGGACAAGGGCGTGACGACCAGATTGGTCGGGGCATTGGGGCTCACCTTGGTCGGGGACGAGGTTGCGTAGGCGCTGCCGCCGCCGTTGCCCAGGGCCTTCACGCGATAATAGAGCCGTGCGGTTTCCGCCAGCCCGTTTTGGACGTAGGTCGTGATGTCTGGGCCGACGGTTGCGACCGGGCTGTAGCCAATGCCATTGGCGGATGACTCGATCTGATAGCCGGTTTCGTCGGCCACGTCCGTCCAATTGATCGTCATCTGACCATCCCCGCTGGGAGTGACTTCCACTAGCGATGGGGCGGCAAAGCCATTGACGGCGCGGACCCACTGTGAAGAACCTAGCACCCCCGAACTGCCGTCGGGAACGAGATAGAACCAATAGGTGGCGCCCGGCGTCAGGGGCGTACCGTCCGAAAAATGCGTGACCGAGTAACTCGTCGCCATCGGGGAGACCGCGTCATCCACAAGGATGGGCGTGTTGTCATCGCCGGCGGCGAATAGTTGAAGGCCGGTGGCCAGAGTCGAGACGTTGGTCCAGGTCAGGTTCACAGTGCCTGTGGTCGAAACGATGGCGTGCAGATTGACCGGATTTGCCAGATTTGCGACGGCCGACGCCACGGCCGAAGGCGTGCCGTCACCGGACGCGCTAAACGGGATGATGCGATAGTAGTAAGTCCCTTCGACGACCGAGGGATCATCGTAGTTGGACCAGGTCACCGGCACGTCTTCGATGGTGGCGAAGTTCACGCCGTCGGCGGACCGTTGCACGTGGAACCCGGACGCGTCCGATGCGACGTTGGTCCAGGAGACGTTTAGCCAGAGCGGGTCGTCAATGCTGACCTGCGCCGCAACGTTGATCGGCGCTGCGCCCGGCGTGCCTGCCAGCGTGTCGACTTCCACGACTACCCCCGCCGATTCCTGGCTTCCATCGGTCGCCGCCACCTTCAGCCAGTAGTGCGTTTGGGCCGTCAGGTCGGGCAATAGCAGTGTCGAGGCCTGGAGATAGGTCGGCGAGTAGAGCGAGAAATTGCTCCCATCCGTCGAGAGGTACACGTTGTAGTTGGTGGCGGAGCCCGAGTTGGCTTCCCACGCCAGGGTGGCGGACGTGGCCGATAGTGCCTGCGCGACGACGTCTTCGGGCGCGATCAGACCCGTCGAGCCGGTCGCGTGATTGGAATCGGCGGACGATGCACCATCGACGTTCCTTGCAACGACGCGAAATTCGTAGGCGGTGTCGGCGGCCAACGCGTTGCCGTCAGCGTCCTGCGTATCGGTGTAGCTGATCTGATCGACGCCCACCGTGGCCAGGGTGCGGAACGAGTCGGTCGTTCCCGCCAGCCGCACTTGAACGAGCAGGTCGGTCGCCGACCCGGTGATCGGATCCCATCCCAGCTGGAACATCGTCGGTCCCTCGCCGTAAACGCGCAAATGCCGCGGGGCGGCGGGCGCGGTGCGAACGAGCAGCGCCGGCGACGCCGGGCCGTCGCCCAGCGCACAGAACGGAACCACGCGGTAATACCATGCCCGGTCGAACCCCGCGTTCACGTCATCGAATTGCCGAGCCGAGGCGGCCGTGATGCCCGTTGACGCAAACCCAACTCCGTCGGGCGATATCTCGATGCGGAACCCCGTTGCGCCGACGGACTGACCCTGCCAGCTCAAATGCACGGTGCCGTCGGAGGTAACCGCCGCCTGCAGGCTGGCGGGCGCATTCAGCGTGGTGGTGACGGCCTGGCTTGCGGCCCAGTGCGAGCTGCTGGTGCCGTCCATCGCCTTGACGCGATACAAAAAGCTCTGGCCATCACCGGCGGTTGTATCGGCGCAACTGGTGACGTTCGCGCCGACATGGGCGAGCGGCGCAAAGGTCGCGCCGCCGTCGGTGGATCGCTCGATCACAAAGGCGGTTTCGATTGTGCTGTTGTCGGTCCAATTCAGGTCGATCTCGGAATTCGAGATCACGGTCGCAATCAGATTTGACGGGTCGGACAGGGACGAGCCGATGGACGGGCCCGATCCGCCGGTGAACAGGCCTGAGAAGCTGTTGGTGAGCGGATCGCGCGCCACGACGACGCTGTCGCCCGCTCCCAACTTGACGGAGGACCAACCGCCGCCATGGGCCTTCGCCAGATCCACCGAACCGCTCGCGCGGTCAAGATACGCGATCTGCGGCGCGCCGCTCAGCGGATCGAACGACAGCTCCGATTGGGCGGCGACGTCGCCCGATACGACCGTCTGCCTGGTCCACGTACCGCCGTAGGTCGCGAGTTTCAGGCCCCGGCCGGCTGCGTCGTAATAACTGACGGCCGGTGCCCCGGCGGACGAGAAAGCCAACGACAGGTCGGTCGTCCATCCGCGCGTCTTGCCCAAGGTGTCGAGCGTGATGGGCGCGCTCGATTGCGTTGCGATGCGCACCTGCCGTTTGGTCGATTCGCCGTAGGCGACGGCCCAGGTTCCGTTGGCCGGATTGATCGCGATGCTGCTGAACTGCCCCGCCGTCCCCTTCCGGTCGATGACCGATTTGGTCCAGCGTTTCCCGTCGAATCGGGCCAGCTTCAGGTCGCCGCCGGTCTGGCTGAAATAGCTGATCAGCGGGTGGTCGGCAGTGTCAAAAGCCAGTGACGGGTTTTGTCCCACGTTGCCCGAGGCATCGACGCGGGTGACGTCCCACGTGCCGCCGTTGAAGTGGGCGTATTTCAGGTCCGCCTTCTTCGCATCGTAGTAGGCGATTCCCGCATGCCCGGAGGCGTCGATGGCGATCGCCAGCGAGCTGCCGGCTTGCGGCCCCGGGTCGATCGTAATCGTCGGCGACCAGTCGCCCCCGGCAACGCGCTCGGCGTACTTCAGCGAGCGGGCCAGTGCGTCGTAATAGGCGACATGCAGCGTGCCCGCCGGGTCATACGCCATCGCGGTCGCCCCCGCGTGGGCAAACGTCCCCGAGAGCAAACATCGTGGTTCCAAC
>JAQGHH010000571.1 GCA_028288945.1 Phycisphaerales bacterium | reverse complement strand
CTGCCGCGGCCTGACGAACCCCGGGGGTGTGCGTGTTGTCCTGGCTGATCTTCTGCAAATACGGAACCGCGATGGGGTAGCCGATGCCTCCCAGAACGGTGGTGAGCGTGCGGAGCGTCTCCTCGTTGTTCTTCATCTCCGTCGCGGCCAGCAGCGGGTTGAGGATCGGCCGGCCCAGTTGAATCAGCGCCCGGCGGATGGCCGGGTGGTACTGCGACTTGTTCGGGTCTTTCAGATAATCGAGCATGAGCGGCACGGCCAGTTCGCCGCTGTCGCGCAGCCGGGGAAGATGGTTGGCATACGACCGCTCATTAACCGACAAGGCCTCGACGTTCTCCTGAATATACGATTGCAGCCCGCGGCGCTCATGGCGTCCGGTGTTGAGCAACGTCTGGAGCTTTACAGCCACGTCCTTCATGCCGCTGGCGTCAACGCCCTCCCAGCGGAGGATCCATTCGTCGAGCACGTCCTTGTGGGAAGCGGCGGTGGCTTCAAAAGCCTGAAGAATCTCAAGCGGCTTTTCGGTCCGGGTCAGCAGCTTATTGCCGAACGCGGCAGCCATCGGGTACTGGGCGATCTTCCCGTAGTGCCAGAAGTCGTCCACGTCGTCGCGCAGGCTTTGGTTCTGCGGAATCTCGGGGGCCGGCTCCGTGGCGGGCGGCGCATCACCGGCGGCGGGCTTGGCGGCCCCTTTATCCGTTTTATCGGTGGCGTCGGTTTTATCCGGCTTGGCTGGTTTGGGGGCGGGTTTGGCCGGCTTCTCGGGTTTCTCGGGCTTTTCGGCCATGGCCGGATCGGCGGGATCGCCCGCCGGGGCGGCCGCGTCGTCGGCGGGCTTGGCCGGTTTTGCGGCCGGCTTGGGAGCCGAATATGCCACGACGCCCGAAAGCGTCATCGAGCAAGCCAGGGCAAGGCTGGGGAGCAATCGAGGGATGCGCGTCATGGTGCTGGCCTCCAGGGGTGAGCGCCGCGAAGATGGGTGCTTCGCACGCAAGGGACAGTCCTTCGTCTCCACAAGGCAGGCGCTTTCGTGTCGAGTGCCGGAGCGGCGCTGGCGTCCGAAAGCGTGGGGGAGATCATCAGGATGCGAGAATAAATTGACGCACCTCTGGTGTCAAGAAAGCGGACTGGAGTTCAAGGCGGGGGGAATGGGTGGAAAAGTCCATGCAACGCTTCCCGGAACTTACTGGTACAATAATGCGTAACCAGTGATAGAGCGGCCGCCCACCCCCATATCGTGCCGGCCGTATTATGGCCGATAACAAGGTAGAGGAAGAACATTTGGGAAGATCAACGCCTTATCGCGCGTCGTGTTCCGTGTGGGGGATCGCTGCAATTCTGTTTGCCGCCACCCCGGCGCTGTGTGCCAAATCACATGCCGACATGACCGACGCCGGCCCGGCCAAGCCGCCGTTGCCTGCCATTGAGACACTCCAGCTTGAACCGGCTTCCCTCACCCTTTCCAACATTCGCGACGGCCGCCAGGTGCTGGTATGGGGCCTTTCCGCGGACGGCCGGAAGTTCGACCTCACCGACAGCGCCGAGTGGAAGAGCGAATCGCCCTGCGTCACCGTCGCCAAAGATCATTACGTCTACCCGGCTGCCGCCGGCGACGGGGTGGTAAGCGTCACCGCCGCGGGCAAGGAAGCAAAGCTCTCCGTGAAAGTCGCCGGCGCGGATGACGCCAAAGTGCGCTTCGTGCGCGACGTCGAACCCGTGCTCGCGCAAGTCGGGTGCAACGCCGGCACGTGCCACGGCGCGGCCAAGGGGAAGAATGGATTCAAGCTCTCCCTCCGCGGCTACGATCCGGAATTCGATTACGCGGTCCTCGTGCAAGAGCTTCAAGGTCGGCGGGTGAACCGAGTGAAGCCCGAGATGAGCCTCATGCTCCTCAAGCCCACCGGCGCGGTGCCGCACGAAGGCAAGACGCTCTTCCACCCCGGCTCGCGGGCGTACCAGATCATTTATCAGTGGATCAAGGAAGGGGCCAATTACGAGCCCGACCCGTCCCACGCCCGCCCCGATAAGCTCGAAGTCCTCCCCGCGGACGTGAAGCTGGATCTGCCCGGCCGCACGCAGCAGCTCGTCGTCATCGCCCATTACCCCGACGGCACCACGCGCGACGTGACGCGCGAGGCAATCCTCAGCAGCAACAGCATCGAAGTCGCAAAGATCACCGGTAACCGCATCACCGGCCTAAGGCGCGGGGAAGCCGCGATCCTCATTCGCTACGAAGGAAACTACGGCGCGGTGAACGTCTCGGTCATGGGCGATCGCAGCGGCTACGTCTTCGCGCCGATGCCCGAATACAACTACATCGACAAGCACGTCAACGCCAAGCTGGCGAAGCAGCAGGTGCTCCCGTCGGACGAATGCACGGACGACGAATTCCTCCGGCGTGTGACGCTCGACCTCACCGGCATCATCCCCACCGCGGCCCAGGCCCGCGCGTTCGCCGAGGACAAAGCGCCCAGCCAGGAAAAACGCCACAAGCTCGTCGAGCAGTTGCTCGGCGGATCCGAATACGTCGCCTTCTGGTCCAACCGCTGGGCCGACCTGCTCCAGTGCAATTCCAAGACGCTGGGTGACAAGGGCGTGTGGCTCTTCCGTGAATGGATCCGCCAGTCCGTTGCCACCAACAAGCCCTACGACCAGTTCGTCCGCGAGCTGATCGTCGCGCAAGGCAACGAGCGGAATAACCCGGCCGTCAACTACTACCGCACCCTCCGCGACACCGGGAAAATCACCGAAGACGTCAGCCAGACATTTCTAGGCGTTCGATTCAATTGCAATAAATGCCACGACCACCCCTTCGAGCGGTGGACGCAGGACCAGTATTACGAATTCGGCGCGTTCTTCGCCCGCGTGTCATTCAAGGGCGGCCAGCGCCCCGGCGAAGAAGTCGTCTACACCAACTACAACGGCGGCGAAGTCGTCCACCCCCGCAACGGCAAGGTGATGACCGCCCTCGTTCCCTACGGCCAGGAACCCGACCTCGAACATTCCCGCACCCGCCAGGAGGCTTTTGCGACCTGGCTCACCAGCGACAAGAACCCCCTCTTCGCCCGCTCCTACGTCAACCGGCTCTGGAGCTATTTCTACGGGCGGGGGATCATCGATCCCGTCGACGACATCCGCGCGTCCAATCCGCCGGTGAACCCGGAACTGCTCGATGCGCTGACGCAGGATTTCATCGATCATCACTTCGACGCGCAATACCTGGTGCGGACGATCGTTCACTCGCGCACGTACCAGCTTTCGGTAAAGCCCAACCAATGGAACGAGGACGACAAGATCAACTTCTCCCATGCGATTCCCCGCCGCCTGTCTGCCGAGCAGTTGCGTGATGCGGTGGCGATCGCCACCGGCACCCGCGAGGAGGCCCAGGGCCTTCCCGCCGGGATGCGAAGCGTCTACATGGCGGACGGGCTGGTGGAAGACGACTTCCTCAAGCTCTTCGGCCGACCCAAACGCGAGACGGCATGCGAATGCGAACGGACGAGCAACGTAAGCCTCGCCCACGCCCTGAACCTCGTGAACGGCCCGATCATCAACAACGCCGTCAACGCCCCGGACAGCGCGATCACAAAGCTGATCACGGCGGAGAAGGACAACCGGAAAGTCATCGAAGAGATTTACCTGGCCGTCCTCAGCCGCCTACCCACCGACGCCGAGGTAGCCGCGATGGACTTGGGCAACGGTCCGCAACGGCTGGAGATCGCCCAAGACCTGAACTGGGCGTTGCTGAATAGCCCGGCGTTTTTATTCAATCGGTAGGGCAAGTAAAACCCGAATGACGAAACCCGAATTCCGAATTTCCGCAAGGTATGGAGCCCGGCATTCGTCATTCGGATTTGGGATTTGATTCGGATTTCGCGGATTCGGATTTCGGCATTGTCTGGCCCAGAGTAGCAGTAAACAACGGAGCGCATCCATGCTTTCAATCCCCGGACGTCCCGGAGCAACGTGTGACGGAGTCAGCCGGCGCGAACTGATGCGCGTCGGCGGGGCCGGCTTGCTGGGCCTGAGCCTCGGCCAGTTGCTCGCCGCCGATGCCCGCGGCCAGGACGCGCCAGCCGCTAAGAAGCGCGACGGCTTCGGCGGCGCCAAAAACTTTATCTTCGTCTTCCTCCAGGGCGGCCCCAGCCACCTCGACATCTGGGACCCCAAGCCGGATGCCCCCGACAACATCCGCGGCGACTTCAAGGTGCTCCCCACGAAGATCCCGGGCGTCAACGTCACCGAGGTGATGCCCAATCTCGCCAAGGTGCTCGACCGCACGACGCTCATCCGCTCAGTCAGCTATACCCCGGCGGGTTTGTTCAATCACACCGCCGCCATCTATCAAATGATGACGGGCTACACCCCCGACAAGGTTTCTCCCTCCGGCCAGCTTGAGCCGCCCAACCGCGCGGATTATCCGCACATGGGCAGCCAGCTCGCGCGCCTGATGCCGCCCAAGGAGCCGATGCTCCCGTTCGTCATGCTTCCCCGCCCGCTTCAGGAGTCGAACGTCATCGGCAAAGGCGGAAGTGCGGGATTCCTAG
>JAQGHH010000542.1 GCA_028288945.1 Phycisphaerales bacterium | reverse complement strand
TCCGCGAGCAGCACCTGGGGTACAGCGGGAACTACGCCTTCACGCTCCCCCGGCAGGCGCTGCTCGACGCGGTGGGCCTCACGCAGCCGCAGGCGGAAGACGCCGTCAAGAAATTAGTCGATCGCATCGAGCCCCGCGCCCGCTCGCTCGGATTGGGAAAGACGAGCACGAACGACCTCTATCAGCAGGCCCTCGCGCAGGCCAACAAGGAACTGGGGCGCGTCAGCGGGCAGCTCGCCTCCAAGAACCGCCGGCTGCAAGTGCGGGCGCAGTTCTTCGACGCCCTGAGCCGCTTCCAGAGCGAACTGCGGCCGGACGTCCCGTCGCAGGTGGTGCTGCAGGCGGTGGCGCAAACCGCCGTGGGCGTGCTGGGCGTCTCCTGCGTCGCGGCGTTCTCGCTGCCGCCCGGGCAGACGTTCGCCGAAGCGTTGCTCTGCGACGGGGACGGGCAGATTTTTGAAAATTCGCTGATCGATTTGCCGCGGAAATCAGCTGCCAGTGGCCAGTTGCCAGTTGCCAGTGGGCACGAGGGCGCGCCGGATGATCGCGATGCACGCGAGGGGCAGTCCTGCCAGTTGTCCGATTCACCGGACGCGGGGCAGGTGGTTCGTCCTTCGCGGCCTCGGGCGGGGGAGGGGCCGGTGATGACAGCGGGGGATGAACTGGAATGGTTCATCAGCATGGTCTCGCCCCGGCTGCCGCACGACAAGCGCTTCTGGGTTTGCCTGGAGGCCGACGGCCTGTGCATCGGCGGAGTCGTGTGGGGCGCGACCTCCGGCGAAGCGCAGCGTCTTGCGCCGCAGGTGCAGGAAGTCGCGACCATCGCCAGCGGATGGGCCCTGGCCCTGCGCACGGCACAAATTCGTGAAGAAGCGCGGGCCCTCTCCGAGCAATTGGCCGAGGCCAACCGGCAGTTGCAGAATGCGCAGAATGAGATCCTCCGCAGCCGCACGATGATCACGGTGGGCGAGATGGCCGCGGGCGCGGCCCATGAGATGAACAACCCGCTGGCGGTCATCAGCGGCCGCTCCCAGTTGCTGGCGCAGCAGATTACCGACCCCAAGCACAAGGCCTCCGCCCACCTCATCTCCGAGCAGGCGCACCGCCTGAGCGCGATCATCACGGAGCTGATGGACTTCGCCAAGCCTGAGCCGGCGGACGTGCGGCCGGCGGAAGTCGCCGACGTCGTCGAACGCGCACTGCACGAGGCCAAGAGCGACAACGATCCGGCCGATAGGAGCATTGAGGTGACGATGGGCGACGTGCCGCTGGTTCTCGTTGACGCGGCACAGGTCTCGGCCGCGGTCACCGAGGTGCTGGAGAACGCGATCCACGCCACCGATCCGGAATCCGGCCAGATCTCCATCCACGCGGGGTACGACCCCTATTCGTCGCGCGTCGCGGTGACGGTGACGGACAACGGGTGCGGGATGGACGAGAACACGGTGAAGCGCGCGTTCGACCCGTTCTTCAGCGCCAAGCCCGCCGGCCGCCGGCGCGGGCTGGGATTGGCCAAGGCGCTGCGATGGATAGAAGCCAGCGGCGGATCGATCCGCCTGGAAAGCCAGCCGGGGCACGGGACGCGCACGATCCTGCTGCTGCCCGCCGCCCGAAACAGCAACGAATTGCAGCCGCCCGCACAGCCGCGGAAAGCCGTGATGTGAGATCGAGACGAGTGATGAGTGAAACGTGACAGGACTCTTATCACGTTTCACTCATCACTCGCCAACCCGCCAGGGCGGCGCGCCGTGGCGTCAACATGCGTGACCGAAGGGAAGCGAATTATGGTGCCCGCCGTCAAACCGTCCGTTTCGAAAACCGCCTTGCCGCCGCGCGTCCTGATCGTGGACGACGAGCCGGCGCTCCGCGAGCTGATCGAGGAGGTGGTGACCGACGGCGTGCATTGCCGCGTGTTGACGGCCTCCACCGTGGCGGAGGCGCGGAAGCTCGTCGCGACGCATTCCATCCAGCTTCTGATCACCGACGTGAACCTTCCCGACGGCGACGGCACTTCGCTCCTGCCGCTGCTGCAGCGCCACCAGCCGACGGCCAGCGCGATCGTCATCACCGGCGCGCCCAGCCTCGACCGGGCGATCCATGCCATGCGCGAAGGCGCGCTCGACTTCGTACCCAAGCCCTTTACGCATGACCAGCTTCTGGACCGCGCCCGCAGCGCCTTGGAACGCCAGGCGAAGCTCGACAAGCAGGAACGGCGGTTCGAGCGCCTGAAGGTCGCCGTGAAGCGGCTCAACGAGTCGCGCCGGACGATCAGCCGCAAGGTCGATCTGCTGTGCAACGACCTGATCGTCGCCTACGGCGACCTCTCCAAACAGCTCGACGGCGTCCGCACACAGGAAGGCTTCCGCAAGTTCATCGAAAACGCCAAGGACCTCGAGCAACTCCTCTGCCACGCGATGGACTGGATGCTCCGGCAATTGGGGTACGCGAACGTGGCGGTTTACCTGGCAGGCGAGGACGGCGAGTTTCAGCTCGGCGCGTATATGAAATACACCATTGCGGGCGATGCGCCGGTGACGGATGCGCTTAAGCGCGTGCTCCTGCCCCCGACCAGCCGGGAGGGGCTGCTGCATCTGCCCGCGAAGGACTTCCAGGGCCAGTTCACTCCTGCCGAGCTGACGACGCTCAAAAATCAGGACGTGCTGGGCGTAAATTGCACCTACCTGGGCGAATCGCTCGCGGCCATACTGTTCTTCCGCGACCAGCGCAGCGCGTTCTCCGCGGAAGATGAAGCACTCTTGAAAGCGATCAGCCCGATTTTCGCGGTCGCATTGGCGTCGGTGGTGAGAGACTCCCGCCCCGCGGAGGATGATTCGTATTTCTCCCCCGGAGACGACACGACCCAGGACCCCAACACCGCCCCCCGCCGCGACCCCGCCGACTGGTGGAAGCACGGGGGAGAGTCGCCGTACTGATTTTTTCGGGAACAAGCAGGCAGAAAGAAGCGAAGAGAGGAATGAAGATAGAAGACGGAGGATGGCAATCACGCCATCTTCGATCCTCAATCTTGATTCCTTTCTCCGCTTTTTTCTGCCTGCTGCCAAGACAAATACGGCGATCCGTGAGTGCCGTGTAAGGGCGGTTTGATCAAACCCTTTTAGATAAGGTGGTGATGAGCCGACTCAGGAGGGTTCTCCTGTTACATCCGGACATCCGCTTCCCGTCTATGGCCCGTTTGGCGGATCGTACTGACTCCGTCTATCGGGCTCCGCGGGCATGCGTCAGTCCGGCGGCTATCGCCGGGGTTGATTATAGGTCTAACCAAATAGTGCCCTCAAATCACGCGTACCACAGAACGACCGTACGTCCGAATAGTATCGACATTCGCGTCCGGCCGCAATCAATAAATGATACGTCGGCGAAGGTGTTTTGGCCCAGAATTCGGCCGAATTTCGCTTGCTTTTTTGTGATTAACGACTCTCACTTTTCGGCCGGCTGCGTGGCCGGCGAAGGCGTGCCGTTGACCTGCTTGAGCATGTCTCGCCACGCCGCAATCTTTTGCCGCACGTCGTCCGGAACGGCCTTCCATTGCTCTTCGTTGCCCGCCGGGCCGGAGAACATCACCTTCCCGCTGGCGCGGTCGAGCACGGTGATCGTCTGCGGTTTGCCGGCGGGCGACAGGTAATAGAGCACCAGCGTTTTCCCGTCGTCAAAGGTGAGCGGCCCCGTCTGCTGCGCGACGACCAGCGGCTGATATGCCAAAGCCAGCGTCTCCCCGAGATCTTTGGTCGCGACAACCCCTGGTTGTGAGTTGAGGTTCAGCCTCACCGTATCCGCACCGTTCGTAAGGAGCTGCACTTCATTCGTCTTCAGGTTCGGGTCCCAATCGGCGAACTTCCCCGCCTGAAGAACTCTGCTGGTGTATAGCGCGTTTTCTTCGTGCGCCGCGCCCAGCGCTTCGACCTGTTTCTCGGCGAGCTTGATGGGGACCGTGACGGGCTTGGCTTCGCGGATCACCGTGAAGGTGATGGTTTCGTCACGCTTGTGCATTCGGACCAGCGCGATGAGCTGCTCGCCATTCACGAGGATCTGCTCGTCCAACTTCTGAAGCACGTCGTGCTGCTGCACGAGGCCCTTCGACGGACCTTCGGGGTCGACGAAGTTCACGACCAGGCCGGCGCCATCGGGAAGGCGCAGTTGCGCGCGGATCGTGGCGGTCGGGGATTCGACCCCGAGGCCCAGGTAGGCGGCGGAAATCCGCTTGTTCAAGGCGATGCGGTATGCCTCGTCCAACTTCTGAACCACGGTAAAATGGGCCGCGACGGTGTCGTCCAGCTTCACGGCATCAAGGGTCTCGCCGCGCGCCGGGTCGAGCCGCGTGATCAATCGTTTGTAGCTTCCGGGCGCGCGGTCCTCGACGAACGTCTGGACTTCCTGCCGGGTCGGCGGCTGGCCCGTCAAATCGAGCGTGAGCCGGCGAATGTATTGTTGCTTGTCAGGCGCGGGCTCTTCGTCTTCCGCCCTCGACAGGGCTGGAACGAGGCCCAGGACGGCCATCGTCGTAAGGGCGAGAAGTGTGTTGCCAAGAGGGAAGTCCATGAGAATCTCCTTGAGTTTAAAAGGGATGAATCGGGCGAAGGACGACTTCATCGGTCGGGATGGTGACGGCGACGCGCGTGCCGCGTTTGGGGTCAACGAGCACGACCTGACGGAGCGACTGTCGGCGGTAGCATTGCATCGGCAGGCCGCCCGCGGGCTTCACAACCCCGCCGTCGGCAATGCGGGTGACCGTGTGCTCCAACGCGAACGGCTTGCTGGACGCGAACCGGCGCGGTTCGGGAACTGGCGGTTTCGCGTGTGAAATGCCGGGCACCGAAGGATTCGGGTTGTCCGCCTTTGTCGGCATCGCACGCGGCTCATGACGCTGATACAGGACGGGCGAAACGCCGGCGCAAACCGCCGCCATCGCAGCGAGGCCCATCAAAAATGCCCGCGCCCTTCCCCCGGGTGGAACGCGCGCCAGCATCGGGAGCACGCGGGCGTCCAGCTCGTCGGACGGGGCACGCAATTGCAGCCGTCGCAGTAACTTCTCCGTCGACTCAAGGCCGGCGGTCTCGTCGTGCGACACGTCGTCGAAAAATTCGTGGCTCATAGAACACGCTCCAGCCGGAGCCTCAAACGCTCCAGCGCCCGGCGGTACCGGGCGGCAACCGTCGCCAGCGGCGCGCCAACGACGACCGCCACGTCGGCGAACGTCAGTTGGGCGTAAACCCGCAGCACGACCACTTCGCGCTGGTCGGCGGGCAGCGCATCGACGGCCGCGGCGATCGAACGCTCTCGCTCCGAATCGATCGCGTTCTGCGCCGGCCCGGCGGTTTGTGAGAAAAGCGATTGCGCGATCGCGTCGTCCGATTCACGGGGAGTACGCCGGACCTGGTCGATCGCCGCGTTGCGCACCGCCGCGAAAACGTACGCCACCGCCTGCGAATCCGGTCGCCCGGCGAGCGGATCGATCTTCCGGCAGAGCCGCGCAAACGCGTCATGCACCGCGTCCTCGGCCCGCGCCGGGCAGCCCGTCACCGACAGGGCCAGCGTGAACAAGCCCTGACGGTATCGCCGGTAAATGTCCGTCAAGTCCGCTTCGGCCACGACTAAAGTTCCCGGGTGTCCATCGCGTCGGCCAAAATCAGCCTGCGGATGGCCACCGCCTATTAGACGCGACTCGCCCCCGATTTTGTGCGGCGAAATCGTAAAGCGCCGCCGGGGGAGCCAAGACCCCACGGCTAAATCAAAACTCAAGGATGCCATCGTTCAGGTGAAAAGTTATCACATATTTGCTTTAAAATTTGCAAATAATCATTCAAATCGTTCAAAATCGGTCAAAAGCCGTTGCCGCGACCTAAAAACGAGGGTGGGGAATGCGCGGGGGATGAAGACGTAAGTGCTTGTCATTGCATTCGATGTTTGGGGCAGGAATCCAGCTAACCCCTGTCTCCGCGATCTCCGTGCCTCTGTGTGAATCATCCGGGGGAAGGCTGGATGTGCAGGAGACGGATTGGGGTGGGGCGCGTGGCGACAGGTTCCTCGTAGCGGGTGAGATCCCAGCCGCGTGGTTTGATCCAGTCGACGAAGAGGTCTCCGGTTTGTCGGCCGGGTTCGCCGAGCAATACGCTGCCGCCGGGGGCGAGGTGGGCGCGCCAGAAGGGTTCGAGGAACGGCCATTGCGCGCGTTCGTAGAGGATGTCGGCGCCGAGGATCAGATCGAATCGCTCGGCAAGCCGGCCGCGCTGCCAGTCGAGCCGGCGGGTGCGCACGCGATTCCGCCAGGGCAAACTATTGAGTGCCGCGAAGAGCAGGGCGGGTCGCTCGAGGTCGGCGAAGAGCACCTTCGCGCCCAGCGCCGCCGCGACTGTGCCGGCCAGGCCCATGCCGCAGCCGAGGTCGAGGACATGTGGTGGATCGCAAATCTTAAATTTCAGATTTGAGATTTCAAATTGAGGAGCGGTCGGCGTGCGCTCGCCGCTTTCAATTTGCAATTTGCAATTTGCATTTTGCATTTTGCCTTCCCGGCTTCGCCCGCCTTCATAGGGCCGCGATCCCCCAACCCCGCCCTCTCCAAAAATGTTCCCATTCCCCACGCGCTGTCCCACAACTCGGCCCAGTACGGCAGGTGAAGCTGGTTGCCGTCGGTCTGGCGGCCGTGGAGGCGGTCGCGCAGGTCGGCCTCGGCGGCTACTTCATCGAGTACCCGATCCGGGTCGGCCACGCGCGTGAACGGGAAGCGTAGACTGCCGATAACCGTCTCTTGCGTCACGACCTGATACCGCCGACGGATTCGGGCCAGCAGGCGCTGCCATTGTGGCGATTCGTGAACGCAAAAGGTCCGGGCCGCGCCGGCCCGGACCTCTGCATTTTGATTAACTGCTTCGCTCAATGGACGGTCGTTCCTGTCACCGTGGTTTCAGTCTTCAATTCGACGCCGCTCATGCTCAGCGCCTTCTGCCAGATCAGCACACCGGCCACGTAATAGAACACCGCGCCGATCAGGACCGCGCAGATGATGATGATCAACGCGTTGATGAACGCGCTGGTCGATTTCATGTATAGCCGTTTCTTTCCGCCGACCACCAGGTCGATGAAAATCCACAGCAGCGCAAGCCCCTGCCCGAAGACCGGCACGACCGCCAGGATGCTGGGGCCCAGGCTGTACGCGAAAATATTGTAGGTGAGGCTCGGGGTCGCGTTTCGCATTTCCGTGGCCGCGAGCTTGGCGTAAAGGCTTGTGCCCACTTTGAGCCACAGCCAAACCCCTGCCGCCGCCAGCAGGCAGATCAGGCCGGTTGTCATCCAAAAATGGGTCGGGTCCACGTCGTAGTGGGAATTGCTTGCCGTGACTTGCCGGTAATACCACACGCGCCACAGCGCCGCGCCGATCACCCACATGACCGCACAGACCACCGCAAAAGCATTGGCATCCCCCGTGGTTTCAGGCCGGCGAATGTGATCCATTAAGAGGCCGGGGGACACCAGGCTTTTTAGGGCGGTTTGGAAATACGCGACGACTCCCCCCAGCGTGCCGCGGTCTTCCCAAGGCGTGCCGTTGCCCGGACGCATTAGATCCACATCGCCCGTCCCTTTTTTCTTCAGGGCGGCGAGCTCAATCCCGGCTTGTGCTTGATACTCGGCTTTGGCCATACGCTCCTCTGCTCGGCGCTAAATGCGGTACGGGTGACATTTCCGCCCGCCGGGGATATTCTCTTTCCCGAGGTGCCAACTTGCAAATGACAACACAACGAACCGCCGCCGGAAGGTCTTGCTTCGCCGTCGCGTGCATCGCGTCGGCTTTGCTGGGCTCGGTCGGCTGC
>JAQGHH010000533.1 GCA_028288945.1 Phycisphaerales bacterium | reverse complement strand
TCCATTTCCCATTGCTTGTCCTATTATCTGATCCCTCTTTCGGCGGCGTGAAAGCGTTGGTCGACGGAGATGACTTCCTGCAAAAGTAGGATTTGAACCCAAGATAAAGGAACTCCCGAAAATGTCCTATCGCATCTTCAATTTCAGTGCCGGCCCCGCGATGCTCCCGACGGAAGTGCTGGAGAAGTCTGCCGCGGCTCTGGTTGATTACCAGGGGAAGGGCTTCGGCATTGCCGAGGTCAGCCATCGCGGCAAGGAGTTCGAGGCCGTTAATGACGAGGCAATCGCGCTGTGCAAAAAATTGCTTGGCCTGGGCGACACGCACGATGTGGTGTTTCTCCAAGGCGGGGCGACGGCATTCTTCACGATCATTCCGATGAACTTCCTGCATAACAGCGCCGACTACCTCGTCAGCGGCGAATGGAGCAAGAAGGCCGCCGGGAGCGGGAAGGAAGTTGGGAAGTTGAACATCGTCGCCACCAGCGAGGCCAGCAATTTCGACCATTCGCCTCTGCCCAATGAGTGGAAGCTTTCGGGCGACGCCGACTATTTCCACGTCTGCACGAATGAGACCGTACACGGCCACCGTCTGCCGGCCTGGCCGAAGCACCCGAACCTCATCGTGGACGCCAGCAGCGAGTTCCTCTCCCGCCCGCACCCGGTTTCCGAGTGCGCCCTCGTCTACGGCGGCGCTCAAAAGAACCTCGGGCCCGCCGGCGTGGTCCTCGCCATCGTCCGCAAGGACATGTATCCCAGGCAGAAGAAGACCCCGAGCAAGCTTTGGAGTTTCAAGGACCAGGCCGAGAACAAGTCGATGATCAACACGCCGCCGACGTTTGGCGTGTACGTGCTGCTGGAAATCTTCCGCTGGCTCGAAGCCCAGGGCGGCCTTGCCGCGATGGAGAAGCGCAACGCGACGAAAGCCGCGTTGATCTACGACACGATCGACCAGAGCAACGGCTTCTACAAGGGCACCGTGTCGGTGAAGGAGCAGCGCTCACACATGAACGTGACCTACCGCCTGCCCAGCGAAGAGCTGACGGACGAATTGGTGAAAACGGCGGCCAAGAACGGGATGTTCGGCCTGAAAGGCTACCGCACCGTCGGCGGCATCCGCGCGAGCATCTACAACGCGATGCCGGTGGAAGGGGCCCAGTCGCTGGCGCAGTTCATGAAGGACTTTGCATCGAAGAAGGCGTGAGCCGTCGAGAGGGTGAAGCCGCCCCTGTCCTCGGGGGTTGCTATGGCTCATAACCGCGAAGTCGCGAAGACAGACGCGAAGAAGAGCCAGGGATTGATGCGCCGTTTGACGCCTCGCCCTTCATACAGGGGGCGCAGCGAAAATCAAAATCCGTGCGCCAAGGCCGCCAAGAAACCAGGACCGCCAAGAGTTCAATTCTGACCTTGGCGGTCTTGGCTTTTTGGCGGCCTTGGCGCATTGCATTTGTTCTTCTTCGCGTCTGTCGTCGCCGGTTCAATCCTCGTCCGCGGCAAGTTCCATTTCCGCGTCCATGATATCCACCGCCGGGGGCGTCGCGGCGGCGCTGGATTCCTCCGCGGCGGCTTGCTCTTCTTCCTTGAACAGTTGTTGCTGTTGCGCCTTCTTGCGCCTGCGGGTGCCCAGGCCGCAGAGCTGGACGCTGCCGGCGCCCAGGACCAGTTCCAGGTCGTCCACGAACTGCGCCGTCGGGCGGACGAAGCGGTCGCGGTCGAGGCGCATCGTCACCTTCTGGTCGCGGCCGGTGTTCACCTGGATGTAGACCTCGGCGTTTCCCTTATGCCTGATGAGGGCGGCTTCGAGCTGGGCGATCGCTTCGTCGCTGTGCCGCAGCGGGTCGAGCTTGAGCGCGACCATCGTCGTCAGGCGGCCGATCGAATCTTCTACCGTGATCAAATCATTCACGACGATGCTCGGCGTCTCACGCCGGCGGTCGAGCTTCCCTTTGAGGAACACGATCTTCTCGAGCGCGACGCCGTCGGGGTAACGCTTCTGCACTTCCGCCAAAGTCTCGGCGAACAGCACGGCGTCGATCTGCCCCTCCAAATCTTCCAGCGTGATCATCGCCATCGTCATCCCCGCCGACCGGCCGTTCTTGGTCACGCTCTTCTTCACCCGGCTGATCATTCCGCCGATGGTGATTTCCGTGCCTTCGGAGATGGTTAGCGCCTCCTTGCTGCTGGCGGTGGAGTAGTGCTCGAGCTTCGCCTGGTGTTCGGTGAGCGGGTGGCTGGTGATGTAGAAGCCCAGCAATTCCTTCTCGAATTTCAGCAGTTCGGCATCCGGCAGTTCTTCGACATCGGGCAACGTGTCCGCGGCCATTCGCGAAGCGCTGGGGCCACTGGGCGTGGCCGCGGCGAACATATTGAGCTGCCCGGCCCGCTTGTCCTGCTGCGACTGCTGTCCCATCTCGATCGCGCGCTCCAGCACCAGAAGCAATTGCGACCGTCTGGCGCCGACCGATGAGAACGCGCCGCATTTCACCAGCGCCTCGATCGTCGCGCGGGTCACCTGGCGCTGGTCGACGCGCTCGGTGAAGTCGTACAAGCTTGCGAACGCCCCCCGCGCCCCGCGCTCGGCGATGACGGCTTCGACCGCCTTCTCACCCACGCCGCGAACCGCCATCATTCCGAACCGAATGACCCCTTCGGGCTTGGGTTCGGCCTTCCGCTTGCGCTTGCCACCCGTCTCTTCGGGGATCACATACGCCGGCGTGAAATCCTTATCCGACACGTTCACATCGGGGGGCAACACCCGCACCCCCTTGCCGCCGTCCGGCAGCGTGAGCTTGCGGCACTCTTCGATGTAATCGACTACTTTTTCCGTCGACCCGATTTCGTACGTGAGCAACGCCGCCATGTACTCAACCGGATGGTAGACCTTCATGTACGCCGTTTGGAAAGCGATGATTGCGTAGCGCGTACTGTGTGATTTATTGAACCCGTAACCCCCGAACTTCAAGATCAGCTCGAAAATCTCCTCGGCCTTCTGCTGATTGACGCCTTTGCCCATCGCGCCCTTGATGAACTCCGGCTGAAATTTGGCGATGACGTCTACCGTTTTCTTGCTGATCGCCTTGATGAGCTTGTACGCGCTGCTCAGCTCGATCCCGCCGAGCTGGTTGAAAATCTGCATCACCTGCTCTTGATACGTCATCACGCCATAAGTCTCCTCCAGGATCTTGTCCATGATCGGATGCACTTGCGGGACCGCTTCGCGGCCGTGCTTGCGGTTGCAGTAGGTGGGGATCAGCTCCATCGGCCCGGGGCGGTACAGGGCATTAGCGGCGATGAGGTCTTCGATGCGGTCGGGCTGCATTTTCATCAGCAGGTCCTGCATTCCGCCGGACTCGAACTGGAAAATGCCTTTGGATTCGCCGCGGCAGAAGAGCGCCAGCACGTTCTTGTCGGAGAGGTCGACCTTCTCGATGTCGATCCGCCTCCGGTCATCCAGCGGCGGGGCGGGCTGATTCACTGACCAGGGGTTCGCGCGCTTCGGGCGCGTCTGCGATTCCAGATCGATCGACCGTGTCAGCGTCGAGAGCGTGCGCAGGCCCAGGAAGTCCATCTTCAGCAGGCCCACCTTCTCGGCGATCGGGCCTTCGAACTGTGTGAGGATGTTTCCGTCGCTGTCGCGATAAAGCGGGGCCAGCTCGTCCAACGGCTGGTCCGCGATGATCACGCCGGCGGCGTGGCAGCCGGCATTTCGGCAGAGGCCTTC
>JAQGHH010000519.1 GCA_028288945.1 Phycisphaerales bacterium | reverse complement strand
GCGGGGGCGAGTGCGATTTCGGTATTCATAGGTACCGGCGCGGCGCATGGGACTGACCAGTGACAAATGCCACGCGGCCGGCGATCCGGTGGCCCACCTGTGGGACGATCCTCGTTCCACGAACGGTAAAGGGGGGAGGAAGTTGTCAGTTGTCAGGGAAGAAGTTGTCAGTTGAAAGTTGTCAGTCGAGGAAGCGGACGCGATCAGAATTACGTCCGCTTCCTTCACTGGTAACTGGCAACTGGCAACTGGCAACTCCCGCTGGCAACTGACAACTTACGCGCACTCCTTCACGCAGCTTTCTTCGGCAAATACGCCTGCAATTCTTTTGCCAAATGCTGGCCGAGCTGGTGCGACATCACCGCCGCGTCGAACCAGTCGAAGCTCAGCTCACGGCGGTTCACCATTTCCACCAGCGCGTCGAGCACCTTCGCCTCCTCACCGGATTCATAGCGAAAGCAGTAGTGTTGCTGGCCTTTCACGAGGCTGAGCGTCTTATTTTCCGGCATCTTCAAATCCTCTCCCTCTCACGGCCCGCTCTCTTCCGGATGCGGGGCATTTTCTCCCGGTCACCGCACGCTTAAATTTTTTTCTCCCGCGCCTCGATCTGCCTCAGCACGTCGGCCGTCAGGCTGTGGTAGACGAACCCGCCGTAGCGGTCCATGCTGACCAGGTATTCCTTGGCGCCCATCGGCCCGACCGGGTCGTGGCGGCCTTTCGCGTATTCGAGCACCGCGTCCCGCGTCGTCCCGTTGGCCGCGTCGAAAATCCCGACCGCCTGGAGGAACCGCGCCTCGGGCGGCGGCAACGATTCGTTCGCGCCCGGCGTCGCGGAACGCGACAGCCCGCGCACGTCCACGTTGTCCGGCCGCGAGTAGTTCCGCGGCTTATGGAACACCTGGAGCGACGCGCCGATCTTCGGCGGGTCGTACGGGTCGTACGCCGTAACCGTCGGCACCACCAGGGCGTCGCAGCCGAGGAGATCGCACACGATCGCGGCCTGCTCGGGCGTCTGCACCTTCTCCAGCCGGAGGCCGGCGTAGACTTCGACGACCCGGTTGACGGGCACCACGGTGAGGCCGTGTACCTGTTGCAATTGCTGGTAGAGCAGGTCGGCCTGCAGCAGCGGGTCGACGTCTTTCTGCCCGCTGAGATTGATCGCCGGTGCGATCGCCCAGACCTGCCGTTTTTGCGCCGGGAGGTAGAGCTGACTCTCCGAGCCGTACGGCGGCTTCTGCTCGCATCCGACCGCGAGCATCGCCGCGCCCAACAGGACAAAGATTGCAGTGCTCCGCACTGAATAGTTCATCGCTTCTTCCTTGAAGCCACATTACTTCAAAAGTGATGAGTGATGAGTGAACCGTGACAGAAGATGTATCGTCACGGTTCACTCATCACTCATCATGCGGGCGTCGGTCACCACTGACATTCGTAGGGTCCGCACTGCGGACCGCGTGTCCAAATTGGTCCGCAGTGCGGACCCTACAAAACTTGCGCGTCCGAAACTAATGCGTCACCTCGTGAACGTCAGCCGCACCCACCGCGCTGGAATCCTTGTGGACGTCAGCGGCGCCTGCCGCGCCGGTATCCTTATGAACGTCAGTCGCACTCACCGCGCCGGCATCCTTCTTGGGAGCCTCGGCGGTGAAGGTCTTTTCGGACTCCGTCCGCACCGACCAGATACACTCCGTCCCGCCCCGGTCGCTGACGAAGTAAACCCGGTTATCCGCGGACCAGAACGGCATGAGATTCATGCCATGACCGTCGGTCAGGCGCTGGCGATTGGTGCCGTCCGCGTCGATCGTCCAGATGTCGGTCTGACCCTTGAGCTTCACGGCAGCGCCTTTCCCGGGCTGGACGACCGTGGCGAACGCCAGCCGCTTGCCGTCCGGGCTCCAGGTGGGCGAGAGAATCGCTGCGTTGCCGCTCTGCGCCACCTCGGTGACGCGCCGGCCTTCGCCGTTGACTAGGTCCAGGGTCCACAAACTGAACCAGCGCGACCCGCGCTGGCGGGCGCGTTGAAACGCGATGCGGTCGGTTGAGCGGTCCGGCGACCACGACGGGAACAGGCCGTAGCCGATCATGCGTTTTTCGCCCGTCCGCTGGTCCGCGGTCCAAAGTTCCCACTGCCCGCTGCGGCCGCCCAGGCTGCAATAGGCGAGGCGCGTGCCGTCGGGGCTGAAGCTGGGGTGGATGCACTGCATCGGCCCGCTCGTCACCTGCGTGACGTTGCGCCCGTCCGCGTCCATTACGTAGACTTGCCAGTTCCCCGCGCGCGTCGAGCAGAAGGCGATCTGCTTGCCGTCCGGGCTGAAGCTGGGGTAGGCGTTATCCACGCCGTCGCTGGTGAGCTGCGTGACGGCGGTGCCGTCGACGCGCTGAAGGTAGATGCCGGGGTGTTCGCTGTTGCGCGTGCTGGAAAAGACGAGCCACTTGCCGGTGGGGTCGGCGCAGACGTCGCCGTCGAACCCCTCGTCGGTGAACGTGTGCTGCTGGAACGCGGCCGCGCCGGTCATCGCGACGGCGCGCGGGCCGGCGCCGTTCACTTCGCCGAAGACGTTGACCGTCTGCGGCGCGGGGTTCTCTTCCGGGTCGTCGCCCGATTCCTGCGGGAAGGGCATCGGCGGACGTCCGGCACGACCCTCGGGCTTCGAAGCTTGTGCAGCGGCGGCGTTGCCCAAGGGGGCGGAGCCGATGTTGCAAAGCTTGGAGCAACCCGCGGCGGTGATCAGTGCCAGGAGCGACACGCCGCCCAGTGAAACGGCCAGCATTTTGGAGCGAAACGATCCCATAGTATTCCTCATTCCGGGGCGTGAGAGGCCCTGCGAGCGTATCGGCCTGAACCGATGAGCAAGTGAGGACCGCCCCGCCCGCGCGCCGCCGCTGGCCGGCCGCTACGGATGTTATCGGACGAACGAGGAAGCGGGCTTGAGCCGCTCAGGAGTGGGAGCAGGGCAACCGCGTGTGGCTGCAATCGTCCCGTCCCCTCTCCCGTACGCCGGGAGAAGGTTAGGGTGAGGGCATGAGGCAAGGGGTTCAAGAGTTTAAAGGCTGAAGGGTTTGAGCGACTCATTCCGTCGGCATTGCACCCTTCTTGGGTCTCTTTTTCACGAAGACGTCGGTGAGATTGTCGATCTTCCAATCCCCTTCGCGGTCGGTGAATTCGAGGGTTTCGCGCACCGGCTCGTCGACTTTCTTGAACTTGGTGCGCACCACCGCGTAACCGACCTTGTTGTTGGAATCCCCCGCGGGGTCGAAGTGCATCGGCTCCCCGTTCCACTGCATCGACTGGATCGGGCCGTAGCCCGGCATCGCCTGCCGCTCATCCATCTGTGCCGCAAATTTTTGGCGATTGATACGGTGGCGGAAGTTATCGCTCATCACCAGGTCGTAGGCGTCGTCGTAGTGTCGGGCATGCACCATCTCCCCGAACCGATCGACGAGGGCGGCGCATTTGGCGTTGTCAACTCGAGTCGCGAAATACGCCAGGGCCTGAACCCCCACCACCGCCCCGCCGAGCAGAACGCTCAGCAGCAGCCCGATCAGTGCGAAGCCCGTCCCGGCCTGTGTGCCGTTGCTCCGCCGGACTTGAATGATCGCAAGGATCGCACAAACAATTCCCCCGAGCGGAAGGATCAGCAGAGGGGTCGCCGTCCGCAGCACCAGCGTCAGTACGCTGGTCGCCCCCAGGATCAGCGCCACGATCGCCACGGGATTGATCGCGACGTACTCCGCGGCCCCGAACGCGCTGCCGGTGCCGGACATTTTATGGAGGTGGTACAGCGCGTCGTCATCGACGGCAGTTGCAGGGCCGGCCG
>JAQGHH010000495.1 GCA_028288945.1 Phycisphaerales bacterium | reverse complement strand
CCGGGCAGGGACATGGACGTCATGGACCTCGGCTGCGGCACCGGCCTCTGCGGTCCGCTGCTGCGCCCGTGGGCCGCGACGCTACAAGGGGTGGACGTCTCGCCCGAGATGCTCAAAAAAGCGAGAGAACGAGGCGTCTACGACCGTCTGGAGCTGGGCGACCTCGTGGATGCTCTCCGCCAAAACCCTCAGGCGCTCGATCTGCTGGTCGCGGCGGATGTGCTAATCTATCTGGGCGATCTCGCCCCGACGTTCGAGTCAGCCGCTGCTGCCCTCCGCCCCCGCGGCTTGTTCGCATTCTCAGTGGAATCCTGCGAAGGCGACCGCTACCAACTCCGCCCCGGCAACCTCCGGTTCATGCATTCCAAAGCGTACGTGCAACACCTCGCCGCGATCTATGGGTTCAATGAAGAATCCATCTCGCCGATCGCGGTGCGCTATGAAGCGGGACAGCCGGTAGCGGGGTACCTTGTGATTTTGCGAATGCCGTGACATGCCGGATCTCGGCCTTGAATACTTCAATCTCGCGGCGCCCTATCTTCCGGTGGATTCGCGCCCGGCAGGCGCGGCTCTGTAGACTCATTACGAAACGCCCCCGCCAAAAGCGAAATTACGATCAGGAACATCAGGAACATCGCGAGCAGAATTGCGAGCCCTACTCTTCCAGCGCATGTGGCAATGACGATCCCGCCTAGAAGGAATGCGAAAATCAATCTGCTTGGCTTCATCGCTCTACCCCTCCTTAACTCCAATCACTTCCCTCCGCTTCGTGCGGCGAGCGGGCCTTCCTCAGCAGATCAACCAGCGTCTTCATCTCCGCGGGCTTCAAATGCCCGAGTTGGCGGAGGTGGCAGTCGCGGACTTCGTCGGCGAGCTCGTCAAGCAGGGCGATGCCAAGGGCGGTGAGGCCGACGTGGACGATCCGCCGATTGTCATCCCGGCGTTCGCGGTCGATCAGGCCGCGGTCGCTGAGCTTGTCGAGCAGGCGGGTGATGTCCGGGGCACGGGAGACGAGCCGGGCGGCGAGGCCGAGCGTGGGCACCGTGTCCGGATGGGCGGCGCGGAGCAGCCGAAGTGCGTTGTATTGCTGGGCGGTAAGGTCGTGGCGGGCGAATAGCTCATCTTCCAAGGCACGCAGGCGGTCGTAGGTTCGCCAAAGGTTGAGAAACGCCTCCTGTTGGGGCGAATCGAAGCGTTTTTTGCGGGGGGTTCCGGCCGTGGCGTCCATGGGGGAGGAGAATACCTGTCGCAACGAGCGATGGCGAATCCCTTTGGGGGCCTTGCGGATCACTCTGCCTCTTCGATTCGCGGGAAGGCACGGCCCCGATGGAAAAGACGCACGGCTCCGGAATGGCAAAATGGCCATAAGTCGGGGATTTTGCCCTGTTGACTCAGGGGTGCCCTGATCGACTCTATCCCCCTTACATGGTATAAACATTGAATCGCGGGTTCCCAAGGAAGGTGCCCGCCCAAGGATGGTCTCTGCCAGGAAGGCAATCGCATGTTGGAAGACTCCCGCCAGACCGCGCCGGCCGTCGAAATCCCCCCCGTTCCGCAGGCCGCCGACCCCGACACAACGCAGGTGGTGTTTCGCCTGCGCTATTCACGGGCGCAGCAGGTGTTCCTCGTGGGGCCGTTTAACAATTGGTCAACCACTGCGACGCCAATGCATCGGCTGGCGGACGACCGTTGGGAAGCGTCCGTCCACCTTCAGCCCGGCAGCTATGGATATTGCTATTTCGTGATAGACGAATCGTGGTTCGGCGAATCGCAGGGCACGCTGCACTCCCCCACCGCCGTGCTCAATAGCGGCTCAGTCATTCACGTCCCTAGCGGGCAGCGGATTATTGCGGGGGAGTCGTTGAACTGAAGAGGCAGTGGGTGGAGACCGAGTTTGAAGATTGAGGATAGAAGATGGAGGGTGGCGAAGAAGCGCTTCGCCACCCTCCATCTTCTATTCTCAATCCTCGCTGATCTGCCCCGTTTGACCCGTCCGCTCCATCCCCGTAGCATCGGTCGCGTGCCCTGCTTCCTGGCTTTACCGGGATCAGCCTATGCTCGCCGAAGTACCCCCCCTCTCATTCTTTACCTGGCTTCTGGTTCTGATGGTGATCTTGATTGCGGGAATGTACGTCGCCCGCCACATAAAAAAACGGCTGAAAGACACCGACGAGCCCACCGGCCCCGGCTTCACCCTTTCCGATCTCCGGCAGTTCCACAAGAGCGGGCAGCTGTCGGATGAAGAGTTCGAGCGGGCCAAGGCTAAGATCATCGTTGCGTCCAAAGCGGCCGCCCTGCGCGAGCCCCCAAAGCCTGCCGCCCCCCCGACGTGGGATCGACGTTCCGGGGATTAAGTCTAACGATCACCATCGGGGCCGATGTCTGCGTGACATCCTGCCATGCGGTCACCCGCCCTATGCGGATAGGATAGCGGTAGGATAGCGGCAACCGATGGCACTCACCCATGGCTATCGGACGACGGCCGCTGGTAATCACAACTACCTGTGGGCCCGTAATGTGCGCGTGCTGCGGTTTTGCTGGGCCGGCCTTGGTTTTCCCTTTTTCCTTTGTATGGCGGCGGGAGTAAGATGGAACAGTCCGGGATAGGAATGCGTATCAAGTCTATCCCGGCCGCTGTTCGATAACCTACGGAGCGGTGTCCTTCGCGCTTGGGCGCGGAAATGCTGCCTGCCGCGCGAATAGCGGCCGGTGGCGGAGCCGGCGGGAATGATCGAGTTCTACCGGACGTGCCATGACGGCACGCCCGTGACGCGCCCTCAAGCGCGTCAGATTGAGGAAGGCGAGTCGATGGCTAATTCTAATCGCCCGGGAAATGGTGGAGGCAACGGCGGCGGACAAAACCCGCCGGGCGGCGGGTCGACGCCACCCCAAGGCGGATTCCGCGGACGCCGTGTCACCACTTGCAGCTTTTGTGGCAAGTCCTCCCGGGACGTGGGCCCGATGGTCGAAGGCCCCAGCGACGTCTACATCTGCGCCAATTGCGTCGACCTGGCGCATAACATTATCCGCCAGGAAAAACGCAAGCTTAGCAGCAGCCAGCCGCTGTTCAGCACCATCCCCAGCCCGCGAGAGATCAAGGAATTTTTGGACCAGTACGTCGTCGGCCAGCAGTACGCGAAGAAGGCCCTGTCGGTCGCGGTGCACAACCACTACAAGCGCCTGACCACGACCACGACCGAACCCGCCGAGGACGGGCCCGCCACGCCCCCCTCCGCCGGGGATGAAACCGAAATCGACAAGAGCAACGTGCTGCTGATCGGCCCGACCGGCAGCGGCAAGACGCTCCTCGCCCGCACCCTGGCGCGCATCCTCAACGTCCCCTTCGCCATCGGTGACGCCACCACGCTCACCGAAGCCGGCTACGTCGGCGAGGACGTCGAGAACATCCTGCTCAAGCTCCTGCAGAACGCGGACTACGACCTCGAAGCCGCCCAACGCGGCATTATCTACATCGACGAGATCGACAAGATCGGCAAGACCTCCGCCAACGTCTCCATCACCCGCGACGTCAGCGGTGAAGGCGTGCAGCAGGCATTGCTGA
The DNA here is from genome assembly GCA_028288945.1 of Phycisphaerales bacterium. Lineage (GTDB taxonomy): Bacteria > Planctomycetota > Phycisphaerae > Tepidisphaerales > Tepidisphaeraceae > RYN-428. The sequence continues at coordinate 165 of JAQGHH010000495.1, read as the reverse complement.
AAATGCTCGAAGGCACCATCGCCAACATCCCCCCGCAAGGCGGCCGCAAGCACCCCGAGCAGCAGTACATCCAGATGGACACGAGCCAGATCCTGTTCATCTGCGGCGGCACGTTCGTGGGCCTCGAAGACATCATCCGCAAGCGCCTGGGCCGCCGGCAGATCG
>JAQGHH010000440.1 GCA_028288945.1 Phycisphaerales bacterium | reverse complement strand
TGGTCTTCCTTGAACCCCGGCCCTTCGCCGATGAACATCAGCCGTGCGTCGGCGTTCCCTTCGCCAAAAACCGTGCGCGAGCGGCTCTCGCACAAATGACATTTCACACAGCCGCGGACTTCGTCCGCGTCCATCGTATCAAGCCGCCGACGTTTTTCGTCCGCATCCAGGCCTGCTTCCACAAGCGGCTCGGACCCATGCGCGGCAACAACCACGGGCGTTTGCCGCGCCACCGGCGCGGGCGAAGGAGCCGCGGAAGGCGCTCGTCCTTGCACCACCGCACGCGCCGGCGCACTTGCGGCGTGGCCTTCGTCGCCGGCATCAGCCTCCGCCGAAGAGTCCGGTACGGATGATGCCGCCGAAGGTTCGGCGTCTCCAAAAATGAGCCCAACCGAAGGGAGTCCCATCGCCCGCTCACTGCGGAGCCAAAGGCGCACCCGGCTTTTTATGCTTTCGTCCATGACTTGCCCGCGCGTATCCTACGGACGAGCGAGACGGGCGACAACCGGAACAAATCGCAGTCGCGTTTCTCGATCACTACGCTCGCTTCTTCGCCGCATTCGTATAGATATTGCGATCGACCCGTGCGCGGGATACGATTTCATCTGATGACCGCCATTTGGTTTTTGGACGAGCGAGGTAGCCCAAGATGCAGGTCGTGAAAATAGTGTATTGGGAACAGGACGGAGGATGGCTCGGATACCTCGAAGAGTATCCCGACTATTGGACGCAAGGGGACACTCTCGACGACCTCAAGGAGCATCTGAAAGATCTTTATCACGACATGACCTCTGGCCAGATTCTCGGCATTCGTAAAGTTGAAGAAATGGTCCTATCGTGAAGCGTGTGGACCTGATCAGAACGATCGAAGGTCTGGGCTGCATTCTCATTCGCCATGGCGCCAAGCACGACTGGTATCGCAATCCAAGCACCGACGTCTCTTAACCCGTGCCGCGTCATCGCGAGGTGAAGGATCATTTGGCAAAGCGTATTATCAAAATGTTGAGTTAGCCGGTGACAAATGTGTACGGCGTGCTTTAGTACGCGACTGGAAGCGCTAGCGCGGAGAAAGGTCCGCGTACTGAAGTACGCCCTACATGCTACATGCAAGAGCGGGTTGGTTTTTTCTACTCCGCCGCGAACTCGCCCTTGACGCCCGCGTACGTTTTTCTGACAATCCGATCCGTTCAAAGCCACCCCGGCCTGCAATGGCGGGTGTCCCGCGGCGTCCGCCGGGCACACCGTAGCTGGCCGTGGTGGCTTTTTCGTTTTCCGGGCAATCGTCGCCCGGACGACAACTCAACCGCAAAGGAGAACCGACCCATGGCCAACAAAAAAGACTATCTCAAGCGCGCCATTCAGCACATCGACATCACCAAGCAGAACGTCGTCCCACTCGTCGACGCGATGCAGCATATGGCCTTTTCGGCCCGTGACCTGCACCGCGCCGCCGACATCTACGACCGCATGCTGCGCGACACCGGCTGCGGCGTGATCCTCTGCCTCGCCGGCTCGCTCGTCAGCGCCGGGCTCAAGAAGGTCTTCGTGGACATGATCCGCAACAACATGGTCGACGCCATCGTCTCCACCGGCGCCAACATCATCGACCAGGACTTCTTCGAGGCCCTGGGATTCAAGCACTACATCGCCGAGGACGAGTTCAAGAGCGGCACCCGCGACGGCGAGCTGCGCGAGCTGATGATCGACCGCATCTACGACACCTTCATCGACGAGGAAGAGCTGCGCGTCTGCGACGAGGTCACCCAGAAGATCTTCGACGAGATGGAGCCGCGGCCGTACAGCTCGCGCGAGGCGCTCCGCGAGTTCGGCGCGTACCTCGAAAAGAACGGCGGGCCCAAGACCGCCGACAGCATCATCTACGAAGCCTACAAGCGCGACGTCCCGATCTTCGTCCCCGCGTTTAGCGACTGCTCGGCGGGCTTCGGCATCGTCGCCCACCAGCACGCCCGCATCGGACAAAACCGCCCCTACGTCAGCTTCGACAGCGGCCGGGATTTCTACGAGCTCACCCAACTCAAGCTCAAGAGCAAGGACACCGGCCTGCTGATGATCGGCGGCGGCGTACCCAAGAACTTCGCGCAGGACATTGTCGTGGCCGCCGAGATCCTCACGGAAGACGACGCCCCAATGCACAAGTACGCCGTGCAGGTCACGGTCGCCGACGTGCGCGACGGCGCGCTTTCCAGCAGCACGCTCAAGGAAGCATCGAGCTGGGGCAAGGTGGACACGGTGTACGAGCAGATGGTCTTCAGCGAAGCGACGCTCGCGGTGCCGCTGATCGTTGGCTACGCGTACCACAAGAACGGCTGGAAGAGCCGCACCGGCCGCAAGTGGGCCTCGCTTCTGGAACAGCCCGCGGCGGTGGCTTGAGGATAGGGAGGGGGGAATAGGTGATGAAGTGATGAGTGAACCGTGACGGGAAATCGGTCACGGTTCACTCATCACTCCTCATGCCTCTACCGTCACCAGTTGCCGTTCAGTCTGCGCTGCCCGCAGTTGTGCCAGCGCATACACCGCGGCTTCCTGTTGACAGTCGCCGATGACGGTGCCGTGGCGTTCGTCGGTTCGGGCGGCGGGTTCAAGCGGCTCGCCCGCGGGAGCCCAGGTCGCGCGGTAACAGCCGAACATCAGCTTCGGCTTGATCGCCAGCTCCAGCCCCGCCCGCGCGAACTCGCGCTGCACGCAGAGCACGGACGGGTAAGCCCGGCCGTCCGGAAGGCGTTCCAGATCCATCCCCGTGCCGGGGGTCCAACCGGTGTCCAGCAAACGCTCGACGGCGTACGTGAGATTCATGATCGCTCCTTCCGGCCATCCCCCCTGTTCGTGCGACAAGGTGTAACATGCTACCCCTGACGCGCCCGATTGCAAGCAATCCTCCGCCAATCGGACTCAGCACATAAGGGTATTGATCGGTATCGGCCGAATAGCCCTCGCGGAAGAGTTGCGGGCCAATAATAAGGGAAAACGTCCCAACGAATCGGAGCGTCCTGGCGATTCCGCGTCGTTAGCGATGCATCTGCTCCTTGTGGAGCACGCCTAGCAGTTGCGCGAAATCCAGCGGTTTCTGGAGGTACATGACCGCGTTGCCGCGTACGCCCGGCCCAACGCGTTCGGCATCGGCGGCAGTGATCAGAATGGGGCAGACGTGGTCGTCGATCTGACGCAGCCGTCCGATAAGATCGAGGCCGCTCATGCCGGGAAGATCGAGGTCAACAAGAATAAAGGCGGGCAGCGGTTCGGCTTCGAGCAATTGCAGCGCTTCTTCCGCCGACCCGACCGCTTGCGTGGCATACCCGCAGGCGTTGAGGAGCATCGCCAGAGCCCGGCGAGCCACGCGCTCGTCTTCGACGATCAGGATGGCGCGACGGGTGGAGGTCGCCTCCGAGGTTGCGCTGGCGATACCCATGCGAGACTGATCGACGCAAATAATGTGCCCGTATACGCGAACCCTTAGGCAAATTAAGGGATTCCGCCGTTGAGGCGCCTTCACCACTGGCACTGTCCCCCCCGTCGTCGTATCTTTCGCTGCTCGAATAACACCCCAAACGAGCCGAGGAATGGACTCAAACGCCAACCGCCCCGCCAAGGACCGACGTCCCCCAAGTTTTCGAGCCCATCACCGGGCACGCAGCCACGACTCGGCTCATGCCGATGCCGCTTTGTCGGCGGACGACTCGAATGTCCGGCCAGATCTGCCGCTGGTCCATCGCGGCGAAGCCGAGCTCGTCACGACCGAACCGCATTTCCACCGCCTGCTCGACGAACTACGGTCCGACGGCAGTTTCGCCTACGACACCGAGTTCATCGGCGAATTAACCTATTATCCGCAGCTCTGTGTCGTGCAGGTGGCATCGCACCGGCGCATCGCGCTGATCGATCCGCTCGCGTCGATTGATCTGCGACCGCTTTGGGAACTCCTGGCGGACCCTGCCGTGGAGAAGATCGTCCACGCCGGCGAGCAGGACATCGAGCCGGTCGTGCGGCACTTAAACCGCCCCGCCGCCAACGTGTTCGACACGCAAATCGCCGCCGGGCTCATCGGGCTTCCCTACCCTGTATCGCTCTCCAAGCTGGTCGTCGAACTCACCGGCGCGAAGCTCGGCAAGGGTCTGACTTTCTCGCACTGGGATCAGCGGCCGCTCTCGCCGATCCAGCTCCGCTACGCCGCGGACGATGTGCGTTATCTTCCCGCCGCCCGCGCCGAGATGGGCCGCCGGCTCGACGCGCTCGGCCACGCCGGGTGGGCACGTGAGGAATGCACGGCGATGTGCGACACATCGCTGTACCGCTTCGACCCCGAAGCGTCGTACCTGCGCGTGCGCGGTGCGGCGTCGCTGCCGCCCCGGAATTTGGCCGTCCTGCGCGAGCTGACGAATTGGCGCGACGCCGCCGCCCGTGCCCACGACGTTCCGCCCCGTACCTTCCTCAAGGACGAAGTGCTGGCGGACCTGGCGAAGAACCCCGTGAAATCCGCCGACAAGCTGGCAAGGGTCCGCGGCCTCCCGCGCCCGGTCGAGCACCAATACGGCGCGGAGATCGTCGAGGCGACGAGCCGGGCGATGTCGATGCCAGCCCCCAATCTCCCCAGCGCCCGCGAACCCGAGCCGACGGCATCAGAAAAGTTCCGCTCCGACGCGCTCTTCGCCGCCGCCCAGTGCATCTGCGCCGGCCTCTCCCTTGACCCCTCCCTCGTCGCCAGCCGCCAGGACGTGAGCGAGTTCTACCGCCACGTCGGCGGCAAGAGCGCCGGCGAAGCCCCCCACCTCCTCCGCGGCTGGCGCAAGGAAGCCGTTGGCGACCTTCTGATCGAGTTCCTCGCCGGAAAAAGAAAAGTGGGCTTGGCCTGGGCCGACGACGCGCTCCGCGCAACGACGACCTAAGATCGCCGGATTCAACGCCACGAAACCTAGGGCACGCGGGGCACCGCTGGTTCGCTTCGCATCGCCGCCTCCGCCTTGGCGTTTCCTACCTTGGCGTTCTCGGCGTCCTGGCGTTCAATTCTCCTCTGACCGGCGTTCGATTCGCTTCTGAGCCGCGGGATTGCGCGCCCTTTTCACATTTCTTTTAGAAAATCCGCGGCTCGGCGGCGTGATGGGTATGACCGAACAATGAAGCCGCCGGCGAACGCCCAAATTCGCGAGCTGTTTAAGATGCATTCGGAGGCGCTGTTGCTGTACGCCCGGCAGTGGCTGGGCGCCGCGCAGGCGGAGGACGTGGTCCAGGAAGTTTTCCTGAAGCTCCTGGCGGGAGGGCGCCTTCCCGATGAGCCGCGCACGTGGCTGTTCCGTTGCGTGCGGAACGCCGCGATCAGTGCGTGGCGGTCGAGCCGCCGGCGCGATCGGCGCGAACAAGCCACGGCCCAGGCATCAACGGCTTGGTTCGTCCCGCGGCCCGAAGATCGGCTCGATGCGCAAACCGCCCAGCAGGCGCTCGCGCACCTCCCGCCGATCCGGCGCGAAATCCTGACGCTGCGGATCTGGTCGGGCCTGACGCTGACGCAGATCGCGGAAGTGACAGGCCTCGCGGTTTCCGCCGTCCACGGCCATTACCGCACGGCACTCGCCACCATGCGTGAACGATTGGAGCAACCATGCAAGAACCCACCCCAATAGACGCGCCCGACGACGATATTGAGGCCGCGCTGCGCGATCTCAAGCTCGCGCCCCTGAGCGGCGGCGCGGAGGAACAGTTGTGGTACACCGCCGGCTTCGCCGCAGGCAGACGGCGGGCGCGCATCTGGCAGTCAGTGGCCGCGGGGTTCGCGCTGCTGGCGGGGGCATCGATGCTCTGGAGGCCGGCGCAAAATCCGACCTCTCATGAGCCCATTGCAAGTACGCAGGTCATTCATGAGCCCAATCGGAATGCTCCGCCAGAGCTTCCACCCGTTCGACCTCTGACATCGATTGACCAGACGCCTGACGCGCCGATTTCCGTCGCTCAACTACGGCTGCGCGATGCGCTTCTCGAACGGGGCGCCGATGCCCTCCCGGCCACCGCCGCCGGTGACTCCGACGCCGCCGTCCGTCGGATCTGGCCGCCGCCGCAACTGGTGGATCGGGCCGG
>JAQGHH010000424.1 GCA_028288945.1 Phycisphaerales bacterium | reverse complement strand
GCTCCTTGCGCATTACCACGACCATGTTGATCGAGCGCCCGGAATCGAAGAGAGGAATCGCAACGAGCGACCGCATCCCCTCGAAATATTCCGCCGCGGGGTCATCGGGCGAGAATTCCAACTCGTCAATGACCACAGGCTCATCGCCGTAAATGCACCCCGCGAGCAGTCCCCCTTCCAGCACCGGCAACTGGTCGCGATGCCGCCAGGGATTCAGTTCCCCCTCCCAGCTCGAGCTGCGGGTGATCCGGAAGTAAGGCGTGTGCAAATCGCGACGGCTGAGGGAGAGGGATCGATCGGAAGGCACCAGTTGCCGCATCCGCGCGCCGTATCGGCGGACCATCATCTGCGGATCGGTCAGCTCGCTCATCTCGCGCATGGTGTCGAGAATAAACGCGAGCCGCTGGTCCGGCGTCCCCAGCCCGTCCAACAACGACTGACCGCGGACGACTTGTTCCATGGGTGCTCCGGTCACATCTCAAACGGAGGAAGGTTAAAGGTTCGTGACTGGACGGCGTTGGTTCAGACCAGTTCGCGCGGGCTGACCGCGAATATCAGGGTAATCAAATTCTTCTCAGCCGACGACAGGTCCGCGCCCTCAATTACCTTCCAGATGTGGGCTAAACGAGCCCGCTCACTCATTCGGTCAAAGACGCGCGAGACGATCACGATGTGGATATTTCCTTCAAACCCGTCTGAGATGTCGATCGTATCGTGCGGGAATTTCTTTCGCAGCGCCATTTGGATTGCTAACTTCACAACGGCGCGCGACCGGCGCTTGGGAGTTTTTAACGCCTTTGTGGAGGCGAGGGTTGAGTGCGGCATATGAGGTTCCGAATCAGCTATTGTGCTCCAACCAAGAATAAATGCGACGCACTGCCCGCAGAAACGCCAATCCTCTGGCGTTGGCCCAGTCTTGAGGATCATAGCGCCAAGACGGTCTCCAGAGGCTTACCTGACCGACAAAATCGAGCCAGACCGGACTTTTCTGGAAATTGGCCCACAGCGGCAACCGCATCGCCAATGCCACCAAACCATGGGTGTAAACGTTGCGCTCGTCGACGTCCCACTTCTTCGCCAGTTCCGCCAAGGTCCGGCATCGATGAATCTCCATCGCGACCGCCTTCAGCTTGCATTCTATGGCGTAACCGGCGAGGTACATCGTCCCTCGCGCATGCGGCCCCTTCGCGCGCCGCCACGCTTCCGTGTCCTGAACAGACAGCAACGTTTCAGCGTCACGAAGTCGCTTGAACGCCGCCTTCTGTTGCTCTGAAACGCCATTGGTACGCACGCAAGCCCATAGATACTCGCGGTGACTTCCCCGATTCAGCCGGGCGCACTCACCCCATATGCTTAATCATCTCACTGGCAAACTCACTGCACTTAATCTCCTTCGCCCCTTCCATCAGCCGGCCAAAATCGTACGTGACGGTCTTCGCGGCGATCGCCTTTTCCAGACTCTTCGTGATCAGGTCTGCCACTTCCTGCCAGCCGAGGAACTCGAACATCATCACGCCCGAGAGGATGACGCTGCCCGGGTTTACTTTGTCCTGGTTGGCGTATTTGGGGGCGGTGCCGGGGGTGGCTTCGAAGACGGCGTGGCCGGTGAGGTAGTTGATGTTGCCGCCGGGGGCGATGCCGATGCCGCCGACCTGGGCGGCCAGGGCGTCGCTGAGGTAATCGCCATTGAGGTTGGGCGTGGCGATGACGTCGAAATCTTCGGGGCGGGTGAGGACTTGCTGGAGAGTGATGTCGGCGATGGCGTCTTTAATGACGATGCCCGCGCCGGGCTTGCCTTCGGGGATTTTGCACCAGGGGCCGCCGTCGAGCTCGACTGCGCCGAACATCTCTTTGGCGACACGGTAGCCCCAGTCACGGAAGCTGCCTTCCGTGAATTTCATGATGTTCCCCTTGTGCACGATGGTGACGCTTTTGCGCTTGTGCTTGATCGCGTAGCTGATGGCGCTGTGGATCAGGCGCTCGGTGCCCAAGGCGCTGATCGGCTTGATGCCGACGCCGACTTCCACGCGCGCTTCGCGCTTGGGTCCGCCGACGGCTTCGACCTGCTGCTGCCAGGCATGGGCGGCGTCCTTGGTGCCGAAGCGGATCTTCTTGAACTCCTTCGGGAAATTCTGCGCCAGGAAGTCGAGGATCTTCTGGCTCTCGGGGGTTCCCGCGGCATACTCGATGCCCGCGTAAATATCCTCCGTGTTCTCGCGGAAAATGACCATGTCCACCTTCTCCGGCCGCTTCACGGGCGAAGGGACGCCGGTGAAATATTGGACGGGGCGGAGGCAGACGTAGAGGTCGAGCATCTGCCGGAGGGCGACGTTCAGCGAACGGATGCCACCGCCGACCGGCGTGGTGAGCGGGCCTTTGATGCCGACGAGGAAATGGCGGAAGGCGTCGACGGTGTCATCGGGAAGCCAGTTGTCGAATTTCTTGAAGGCCTTTTCCCCGGCGTAGACCTCCATCCAGGCGATTTTCTTCCTGCCCTTGTAGGCTTTTTCCACCGCCGCATCGAACACGCGAACGCTGGCTCGCCAGATGTCGGGCCCGGTGCCGTCGCCTTCGATGAACGGAAGGATGGGCCGGTCCGGCACGTTGAGCTTGCCGTTGGAGATGGTGATCGCCTGGCCGTCGGCCGGAACAGTAACATTCTTAAAAGCGGGCATGGTTGGGGCTTCTCCTGATTGTGTAATACGCACCGCGAAGCTATCGGTGGGGGGGAGGCGTGTCAATCGCAAGCGGAGTAGGCAGTAAACAGCAGGCGGAGCCGGGGCGAATGCAAAGTGCAAAATGCAAATTGCAAAAGTCAAAATGATGACCTTATGACCTCCCCGCAAACGGCGGGCGCGAACCTTTGGGCCGGGGCCGGCGTTCTACCGGGCGGGGCCGTGTGTGGGCGGCCTCTTATCGGGCAGGGCAAACCAGGATGGTCCTCAAATCAGGGTGCTGCGCATGAAGCGTCTTTATCCGAGTCGCGTGGAGCTGGCGATCTTTGTTGGGATGGCATTGGTATGCGGGCTGGTCGTCGCGTTAAGCGGGCGGCAGGACGCGATGCTGTTTTTTCTGGGGATGCCGGTCTTCTTGATCGGCTCGCTCATGGGATTCCGCCGGAGTCTGCTCGTCAAGGCCGTTGTTGAAGAAGTCGATGATTCCGAACCGACAGCCTGATTGACGTTTGGCGGCCTTCGTCATTCGGCATTCGGATTTGAGCCGGAATTCGGGCATTCGGAATTCCGATTTCCACACGGTTTGGTCATCGCGCATTCCCCATTACAATCGTTGGCATGGCTCCGCTCGGATTGATCGCAGGGGAAGGCGTCTTCCCGATCCTCGTCGCCCGCGGTGCGCGGGCGGCGGGTCGGACGGTTGTTTGCGCCGCCTTCTCCGGGCACGCATGGCCCGACCTCGCCCATGATTGCGATGTCTTCCGTTGGGTGGGGATCGTCCGCTGCAATCAATGGGTTCAGCTCCTGCGCAACGCAGGGTGCAGCGAAGCGATCATGGTGGGGCGGGTTAACAAGTCACAGATCTACGACCGCTGGCGCTATTTCCGGTATATTCCCGACTGGCGGACGATGAAGCTCTTCTGGCGGGTCGTCCGCCGGGACAAGCGGCCGCAGGCGATCCTCCAGGCGCTGGTCGATGAGCTGGCTTCCGCAGGAATTACGTTGATCGATTCCACCCATTACTGCCCCGAACACCTCGCGACGCCCGGCGTCATGACCCGTCGGCAGCCGACGGACGCGCAATGGGAAGACATCCGCTTCGGCAACGAAGTCTGCCGGACCGTCAGCCGTCTGGACATCGGCCAATCCATCGCCGTCCTCGACCGCGACGTGATCGCGGTGGAGGCGGTCGAGGGGACGAATGCGATGATCGAGCGTGCCGGGAAGCTTTGCCGGGTGGGCGGCTGGACGTTGATCAAGATGGCGACGAACCACGACATGCGCGTGGACGTGCCGACGGTGGGCACGACCACGATCGAAAAGCTCGCCGCCGCCCGGGCGGCCTGCCTGGTGCTGGAAGCCGGCAAGACGATCATGCTCGAGAAGTCGAAGGTGTTGGAACTGGCGGACCGGTATAAGATCGCGGTGGTGGGGTGGGAGGAGGAGGGGGGCCAGAAGCCAGAAGGCGGAAGCCAGGAGCCAGAAGCCAGAAGCCAGAAGGCGGAGTAAGGATTGCGTGTGGCACAGCCGCCCCCGGCTGTGTCTTTCATTTCCGCCTGCGACGGAACACAGCCGGGGGCGGCTGTGCCACATTGCGCAGGAGCATGTCATGGGAATAGACAAACAAATCCTCTCGGTGATCGATGAACTCGACGAGCTGCGCAAGACGCGCGACGACGCGTGGCAGATTCCGCGGGTCGAAGGGGAACTGCTATATCAGTTCGCCCTCGCCTGCGGCGCGAAGACGGTCGTCGAAGTGGGAACCAGCTACGGCTTCAGCGGCCTGTTCTGGGCGGCGGCGTTGAAACGGACGGGGGGCAAGCTTCACACGATCGACATCAGCCAGAAGAAATACGATTCCTCCCAAGCCACCTTCCGCCGGGCGGGGCTAGGCGAAGTGGTCGTGAATCATCTGGGCGACGCCGTCGAAGTGCTTCCGACTTTGAAGGGGCCGGTGGACATCGCGTTCCTCGACGGGATCGACAAGAAGCAATCCCGGCGCTATTTCGAGTTGATCTGGCCGGCCGTCCGCAAAGGTGGGTCGGTCTTCACGGACAACACCCAGACGCATCCCGAAGAGCTGGCCGACTACGTCCGCTTCGCGCGCTCGCGGCCGGACGCCGTCAGCACCGAGATCCCCATCGGTAATGGTGTCGAATGGACCGTGAAGCTCTAGCATGCGCGACCATCGCGCCCGCAATTTATTGCTTGCCTCTCACTGCGAGCTCAACCGTTTAGCCGCCTCGCTTGTGAGGCGCGTTTCGCGACAGCGAAAGAAATCGCCCCGCAGTTCGACTGCGCTCACCCCAGGCAAGCGGTGCGGCTAAACAAAGGCCCAGCCCGAGGCCGGCGTTTGGGTTGCAAAGAGCAACAAACAGGGCTCACAACCATGCAGATCACCATCCGTCTTTTCGCGATCCTCCGCGAGCGCTGCGGCGTCGGTGAGGTTTCACTGAACCTTCCGCCCGGCGCTACCGTGGCCGTCGCACGCGATGAGTTTCTCAAGACGTTTCCACAGTCGGGCGACGTGATGGCGAGGGCCGCGTTCGCGGTCAACCGGAGCTACGCCCCGGCCGCTACGCCGCTGCATGAGGGGGATGAAGTCGCGGTGATTCCGCCGGTCAGCGGCGGATGAAACAGGGTCACGACCCTTCCGACGGCGGCAGTGTAAGCCAGAACACCGACCCCTTGCCCAACTGCGATTCAACCGCGAGCTGGGCCCCCAACACTTTCGCCGCCTGCGATGCGATCGCCAGCCCGAGGCCCAGGCCCGGCTGGCCGTGGGAGTCGCCCCGCCTGAACGAATCAAAAATTTGCACCAGATGCTCGGTGGCGATCCCCGGCCCCTCGTCGGAAACGAACAGCGCCCAGCGCTTTCCCCCGTCCTTCTCCCGCGCCTGGCATCCGATGCGCACCACCCCTGCCCTGCTGTATTTCACCGCATTGCCCACCAGGTTGTTCAGCACCAGGCCGATGATTTCCCGGTCGCTGCGGACCTCCATGCCCGGCGTCACGTCCACCGCAAGCCCGAGCCCTTTCTCGCGGGCCGGCTCCGCATACTGCCGCAAGACGTCCGAAGCCAGGAGATGAAGATCGACCGGCTCGGAGCGCACCTGCTCCCGCTGGCGTCGCAGCTTTTCGCTGTGCAGCAGGCGCTCGATCCCCGCCACCGTCTCCCCGATCGAGCGCTGCACCACGTCGAGCGTGGTCACCGCCTCCGACGACGCGGGCGACGCGTGCAACTGCTGACGAAGGAGCTTGAGCCAGATCGTGACCCCGCTCAGGTGATTCCGCAGGTCGTGCGAAAGGTACGAAAGGTACTTGGCCTCAAGGTCGGTGGCGGCACGCGTCTGGCGTTCCTGCCCCTCCACGTACGCGACGACCGCGGTCTGTGACATGATGTCGAGTGCGTTGTGTAGCGCGCCTTGCTCGGCCGTCGTCATCGGGCGGCCCAGCGCGTCGGCGATCTCCTCGATCACGACGCTCCGCAGTAGCCGGTCCTCCAGCATGACGTCGCGCACCGGGCGCTCCTGCTCCAGCCGCAGGACGCCCTGGGCCGGGGAGATCTCGACGAGCTTGCGGGCTTCGGCGGCGTCCTGCGAACCGATTGCGGCGGCGATTTGATCGAGAAGCGCGGGGAGTTGTTTGGCCAGCCCACCGAACGACGCATCGGTCATCGTCGGAAAGGCCTTGCGCACCCTTCCCTCCCACACCAGCAGAATTTCCCCGATCCGCGAATGCAAAGCACCGGCCAGTTCAAGGTGTGCAGCGTGTACCGCCGGCTCCAATACCGGCTGCTGTGGGGACTGTTGCTGGTCGGCCACCAAACACTCCTTCGCGACGGCAATCAACCAACGTATTAACCCGCGATGATCGACCGCCGCCGTCCTTGAAGAAGCATCCCTTGATTTGAACTGCGTGCATCCATCTACATCATTCGCGAGAGGTGATCAAGTGCAAACTGGCAAGAATCATATGTACTGCATTTTAGCGCCGCGCAATGCGAGGCACCCCACTAATCGAGGGGCAACGCCGCGGTCTTGGCGGGCGCCCGGCTGCCCGTCCCTTTGATCGCCAGCATCCGGTCCAGCGCCACCAGCGCCCACTTGCGCGTCTGCGCATCCACCTTGATCTGGTTGACCACTTTCCCCTGGACCAGGTTCTCCAGCGTCCAGCACAGGTGCGGCAAATCAATGCGGTACATCGTCGTACACAAGCACTGACATTCACTAAGCACGATGATTTGTTGCTCCGGGTGTTCCCGCGCGAGCCGGTTGATGAGGTGAACCTCAGTCCCCACGGCCCATTTGCTGCCTGCCGGCGCGGCCTCGATCTGTTTTACGATAAAAGCGGTACTCCCGGTTGCATCGGCTTTTTGCACCACTTCCCATCTACATTCGGGATGGACGATCACCTTCATGCCCGGATGTTGCGCCCGCACCTGCTCGACATGCTCCGGGCGGAAAAGCTGGTGGACGGAGCAATGCCCCTTCCAAAGCACAAAATCCGCCTCCCGCAACCGCCGGGCGTCGTTGCCGCCGAGGTCCAGATTCGGGTCCCATACCACCATCTTGTCCAGCGGAAAGCCCATCGAGTAAGCCGTGTTCCTGCCGAGATGCTGGTCGGGGAAGAAGAGAACTTTGATTCTTGGCGAGTTGGGTGTCGTGTGGGCGGACGCGGGGACGCGGGGACGCGGGGACGCGGAGACAGGAGCAGTCAGAGCGCGGTCATCGGCATAATGGACTTCTTCCTCCCCGCGTCCCCGCGTCCCCGTGTCCCCGCGTCCGCCCCTGTCCCGCTCCCCGCGTCCAGCCCCGGCGAGCGCCCATTCCAACACATTCCTGCAATTGCTGCTCGTGCAGACTGCGCCGTCGTGCTCTCCGACGAAGGCCTTGATGGCCGCCGAGCTGTTCATATATGTAATCGGCACAACAGTCTGATCCGGGCACGTTTCCTGGAGCTGTGCCCAGCAGTCGAGTGTCTGGTCGAGATTTGCCATGTCAGCCATCGAGCAACCGGCCCCGAGGTCCGGCAACATCACCCGCACGCCTTCGGGCGTGAGGATGTCGGCGGACTCGGCCATGAAGTGAACGCCGCAGAAGACAACATATTCCGCCCCTTTTTGTTCCGCCGCCCGGCGCGACAGCTCGAAGCTGTCGCCGGTGAAGTCGGCGAACTCAATCACCGCGTCCTGCTGGTAATGATGTCCGAGAATAACGAGCCGATCGCCCAGCGTTTCTTTCGCCGAGGCGATCCGCACGCGAAGCTCGGCGTCGGAGAGCTGGTTGTAAATCTGCGGGAGCGGTTGTTGCCAGACTTTCATTTTCTGATCCTAGGGTGCGAGCCAAAGTCGCGCACGAAAAAACACGTCCCTCTATAATAATACGAAAAAGTTTACATTTCGGGGTATAAGAGGTGGCGGGCTTTGGCTTTGGAAAAAAGTGTGTGCCCCCTCGGATTTCGGCAGTGAGGACAAAAGTCAAGGCATTTGTGAAATCCGCGCGAAAAGCAGTGTGGGGCGGGCGTACTCGCCCACCGCCATCGGGTTCGTGACGCCGGCGGACGATGGGCGAGTACGCCCACCCTACGCTTTGGGAATTTCTCAAAATCCACTCCAAAAGGAATCAACCGCATGCCACGCAAGAAGTTCAGCGCGATCCTGCTGTCCGGCCTGTCACTATCGGCACTTTTCCTTTCCACAACGGTCGGCGCACCCGCCGAGCCCGTGCCGCACGGGCAGAGTAAAGCCCCCGGCCCGGCCCTCACGCCCGATGAGGCGATCGCAAAGATGCAGCTCCCGCCGGGCTTCAAAGTCGAATGCGTCGCCCACGAGCCCGACCTGATCAACCCCACCAGCTTCACCTTCGACGACCGCGGCCGCATCTGGGTGACCGAGTCCGTCGAATACCCGCGGCCCGAAGCGGGCGTCGGCCAGGATCGCGTGAAGATCCTCGAATCGACGAAACACGACGGCCATTTCGACAAAGTCTCGATCTTCAAAGACGGCCTGAACATTCCCTGCGGCGTCGTCCTCGGCAACAACGGCGTCTACGTCACCAACTCCCCCGACATTCTTTTCCTCCAGGACACCGCCGGCACCGGCAAGGCCGATAAGCAGGAAGTCATCCTCACCGGCTTCGGCCGGGCCGACCGCCATGAGCTTCCCAACAGCCTCACCTGGGGCCCCGACGGCTGGCTCTACGGAATGAACGGCGTCTTCAACGGCGCGCGCGTCGTCAAC